>CAMEYT010000015.1 GCA_945947685.1 uncultured Bacillota bacterium
ACCGCCATTCTCAACAACAGCATTAAAGTTAAAGGTTATTTCTTTAACGATAATATTACTTATAGTTCCATTATTCTCAATAGCTATTCCAGAGAAAATTGTATTTTCACCGACTTCGTTATCAAATTTAACATTTAAATTCAAATTTTTAATCTCACTACCATCGTTTAGTTTATTGAATAAAGCAACTCCTTTCGTGAATGTCAATTCATCCGTTAAGCTTGTTTCTGAACGTAAAATCTCGCTATATGTGCCGTTTTTAGCTATTATGCTAACAATCTTATCATTCCCTTCATAAACACCTGTAAAATCATTTGTTATTAAAACATCCTCAAATTCTAGTTCCAAATCCTCAGTTTGCTTATAATATATTTTTGGATATTGAATATCCCCAGATGATATAGGAATTATGGTAGAATATGGTTTTATTACTATTCTTGATCTTTCTTCATAGAAAGTTTTACAATTCTCAGTAACTGAAGTCCTGTAATTTATTAGCTTAAATTGTTCAGCATTTGTAATTATATATGGATTTGTTTCAGAGCCATCTCCTCCTCCAAAATAATTAAGAGTTTGACTCTGAGAATCATCTCCCTCAGAATACTTCTTAGCTGTTGATGCAAAATTCTTTTCTCCCACTTTGACATATACAGAAATGCTTTCGAATGTTCCATTTAATATTGGAGCAAACCTTCCGCCTTTCATTCCGTCAAACTCCTCGGCTGAGATATCTTTGTAAACTCTCTTAACTCGAACATAGCTACTATCTGTAACATTTTCTCTCGTTATAATTTCAATATCAAATTTAATATTATCGATATCACTATAGCTTACACTCTCATATACATCTTCATTTTTAATGTAATACTCTTCTGATCCATCTACTGTTGTAACTGTCAATATACTCCATCCAGCGATTACTCCACTGAAATTATATTGTGTTTCATTTGTAATAGTTACATCTGTCTTTTCAAATGTATTATCTGCGTTCTTATAATATAGTTCAGCACCAATTCTCGCAAGTTTTGTTATAGTTTTTCCATAAGACCAAACAAATTCTTTTGTCTCTTCTCTCCATTCGATTACATCTTCTGTCGACCAATCAGCTCTAGTAAATTCAATTTCTGTAGTTTCTCCATTTACAATATTATCTTTGCCGTTAGCTTGTGGGTTTATTGCAAGCCTAAGCGTTTTTGAATTGCCCATATAAATTATGTTATCGCTGCTTGTGCCATCTTTAAAGTAGATAGTTACAGTCATTCCATTAATCAGACTTAAAACAATAGTCCTTGAAGCTCCTCCGCCTACAGAAACATCTATTGATAGTTTAAAATAATTTTTCGATCCGCCAATCGAATTTAATCTGTTCATATATTCACTGAAATCTAAGGTTACTTTTTCTTGAGAATAATCTTGCGACACACTTAGATAATTTTTATCAAATGTTGGAAGTTTTATAAATGAGCTTACACATTTTTCTTCAACTGAAGCAATTTTCTTATACTCTTTAGAGCCATCTTGTTTCATTGTGCCACTATCTATTGCAATAACCCAAAGATTATATGTTTGATTAATATCGAATTTTTCATCTTTATCAATTTTAAAGTTGAAAGTGTGTATATTATTGTCATCAACATTGACTACTGTTATTAATCCTTTGACTTCTCTCTTATCTTCTGTGCCAGTCTTTGCTGCTAAAACTTTAAATGAACTACTATCCCCCTCATATTTCCATGATATTTGTCCATTTGAAATCGTTAAATCTGTAACAGCTGCCATCCTTTCTAGCTTCTCTGTCGTAACAGTGTCCGACCTAAGAATCATTGATAGATTATCGTTATATGTTGCATTAGTCTGCTTATAGAATATTTCTCCCTCAATTGTTTCAATCTTGTCGACATCATTTCCAGTCTTATTGTAATACATTCCGCTTACGCTCAATGTATATGTATATTTTTCGGACTCTTCACTAAATATTTTCAACAACTGAGCTGAATATTGTGTAGAAGTTGTATAAATATTTTCTTCACTTTCCTTGTCATAAATTGCCTTTCCACTAGCATCAATTCCAGTTTGTCTATAATATGTTATTGTAAGTTTATAGACCAAGTATCCATCTGCACTAAGTTTATTATCCACACTACTGTCAATTGCTGTCCACTGGATTAGTACTCTCAAGCATTCTTGCATCAATACTTATATTCTCTGATTGGAAGAGAATTCTATTATCTTTTAGAGTTGTCTCCTTAAATTTTAAATACAGAACTTTTCCTAAACCATTGTTATACCCGCTTTCACTTACATTTGTAACCGTATCGGTTGTCAATACTCCCTGTGAACCAGTATTTCTAATATTAAACTGTGTGGCATTTATTTCACTTTGTTTATATTCTTTAAATTTTTCTTCCTCTCCAACATATCCTGCTGGTCCAGCAATATATGTATAACTATTCCCTGTGAAATCCGTAGTAATGAAATATCCTTTTTCTAAATCATTCGCGATTGTATAATGTTTGTTATATAATCCTGTTTCTATTAATTCTTGATTGTTTAATGATTCTTGAATATTTATATATCCATCCTTAACGTCTACTTCCGGAGAATAAATCTTAAACGGTTTATCAATTAAGCAGATTGGACTATCTATAAAGATCGTATATCCATTGACCTCCCCACGTGTAACAAATGCTATGAAATTGTATTTTCCATCTTTAGGGATATATGAATAGACTTGTCCAGTTTTTATTGGAGTTGTGATAGAGTATGCATTCTCAGCTGCTCCTTCAGTTTGATAGATAACATAAGGTTTAAACTCCCTATCCATTACCAACAATTCGTGAAAGTTTGCACATCCATTATTCATTGTTATCTCGCTTTGTTTGAGATAAACAAGTTGATAACTATCACTCTTACTATTAAATTCTAACCCTGTCCCGTAGGCATAAATACTAGCTGTATAAACCTCATCTCCAAATTCGATGATAGAGTCTATTCCCTCGATATTTGTTTCATTATTTGCATCTCTGCCAACAGAGTTTAGAGGGATAATAATCTTTCCACTTACTTCTGAGAGCACGAAAGGACCAACATCAGAAAGATTATGTTGAAGAACCCAATTAGTGTCGACTTTTTCTATAACGAAAGATTTATAAAGTTCTCCATTGCTTTTGAACACCAACTTATATTTATTATGTCCTTCAAGCGGAGTAAAAGTCAAAGAATATCTTGAAGTTATGAGTTGTCCATCATTGTTTACAATATCTACCTTTTCACAACTCATTGATGGAGCTTTCAAAACGGTTATACCCTCTTTAACAACATTATCTCTCGACTTGAGGGAGTTTCTACTTGGATTTCCCCATTGATTAACTATAAGATTATACTCACCACCAGCTATATCATTCCCTTTGCCTACATCAATCTCATCAAATAAAATTTTATCACATGCAACTCCAGTGTAATATTCATTCTTTTCATTATTTAAGATTGATATGAATGCTGTGATATAACTATACTCATCATAACCTGCAATACCCTCTATCAAGGCATTGAGAATACTAATATACTCATCATCAATCTTTTGCATAATATCTAATACATTGACTGTAAGCGAATAACTGCTTTCCCCTTGCATAAACTTCAATTCAAAGTTTTCTTGTTTGAAAGTATTGATATTGAAACTTATTGGAGCAGTATAATCAATATTAAGTATTTTTTTAACAAGATCTATCTTAGGCATCATATTTACAGAGTAGTTAAGACATTTAGCCATCTCTAAGACTTTTAAGAAATTTCCTTCTTCAAAGATTTTATTAATAGCAGGAATGCTTATAGCCTCATTTGTTGACCCAATATATTCTTTCTCCTCTTCAGTCAAACCTGTTCCCCAACTAAGGTGAAGTGTTCCATTTTCGAGCATAACAATTGACGCATCTATTTTACCGTTCCGTTTAACATCCTTCAATGATTTTTTCTGAGAATACATATATCCAACATTTGAGCTTATAGCATAAACATCAAAATCTGATTTTACTCCCGCTTCAAATTTATCATAACTAAATTCTCTTATATCTTTATCTACATAGTAATTTATTTTTGCGTAACTTAGCATATATTGATAAATATCAACGTCTGGTTCATTGTCATACCACTTAATTTTTGTGCCTTTATTGTAAACTTCAATGCTTGTTGCACCTTTTAGACGCTTGTATTGTGCTGTTGTGTTCAACCACTCCATTTGCATTGTTTCTACTCCGCTGATAATAGGAGCAACTTCTACAACATATTGTCCGCCATCAGGCATTTCTATTCTATTCAATAAATCGCTTATCTTAATAACTCTAACCTCGGCGCTACTTATGCTTTCTACCATATTAGATTGATAGAATCCATCCTTTAAGCTATCTTCAAAAGTAAGCCAATATCCTTTTATAACAGGTTCAATATCATCATATATAATTCCTGTTGAATCTTTAATTCTAATAATTATCTTATTGCATTCTTCTGTGAGCTCAGAACTATAAACAAGATATTCATCAAACAGATTGCCTGCCTTCCTCTGTTCTATCTTACTTTGTGATTCGTTTTTAATCATATTTACATCAATATTGACACTCTTAGATTTTACACTATTCTCTAATGTCATAGAAAGCTTTATACTACTGATATTCTCTGTAAAATTAGCACCTAAAATATCAATCAAATCAATTTCTCTGATTCTGATTAAATATTGTGAATCAGTGTAATCTGTATTAAACTTTTCAACTGGATATGTCATTTTATTGTATTCCATAAAAAGTTTGTATTCCAAAGGCTGCTCAACTTCAAGCACAATTTCAGCATTTTCATTCACTTCTTTGAATGTGAAATCTGGAGTAAATCTGAGTTCGCCAAGCAAGGAATTATTTATGGTGATTTCATCAGTGATAGTAACTAATCTGTTTTGAAGGCTACTTATATTGACCCTCTCTCCGAATGGGATATTTCCCAATTTTTTAATTGTTAGATTAAACTCTTGAACGCCCAAAAGTCTTAAGTCAAATTTTCTCTCACTTACTACAAAGTTTAGATCGTCGAATTCAAGAAGATATCTGTTTCCTTCATCGACATCATCCCACTCTAAATATCCCGTTTCTCCGATGCGAACATTTGTAACTTTGTTTTCATTCTTTGTATATGTAAATTCATAAATATTTGAATAGTCTGTAGAAACTTTTGCGTTGCGTTTTACACTCCAAACCTTGATTGTGTATTCTCCTACAGGGAATTTACCTCCCATTAATTCCTCTATATTCCAAATTGGAATTGTTTTTCCAATAAGATATCCATAGAATAGAGTTTCTCCATTAGATAACACCTCAATAAATAGTTCATCGACATTGCTTTGACACTCTGCATAAACTTTATTAGTTAATTCATCTATTCCAATATCTATTTCAGTCAAATTCTCAAGAGAATTATTGTTAACACTCAGCTCTTTCATATCTTCTACTAAATTTGAATCAAACCAAGAGCTTCCCATCCCTTGTTTTTCAAAATAGTATGTAAATCTTTGAGACTTTCCTTTCCAGGATTCTGGAATTTTAAATCTAAATCCTCCCATATATTGAGTTTCATTAATGTTTAATAATTCTGCATTACTTGCAAAATATTCATACTCAGAAGTGTTGCCTGCTTTGTATAAAATGACTTGTTTATCCAAAACTTCCGTCTGAACTTCTTCACCGTCATCATATAAGATATATACTTTGTCTGCAAACTCATTTCTGAAGAAGATATATTCTCCATATATGTCATATACACCTTGCCCAAGAATTTCTTTCTCGATTACTCCCTCTGTAGCGGCTGGAAGGAAAGACCCTCCGCCCACAGCGACAATAGATATCGAAATCGTTTCTTTTTGTCCCTTAGCATTTTCAGCCAATTTTGATATATCAAAGTTTTTAAATATATCCTCATTAGTCTTATCTTGAAGAACATAGTTCGTTTCTACTCCTTCAATTACAACTTTAACTATATATCTATCTGTAGCACTGCCCGAAGTTATACTCAATAAGCCCCTATCTCCAAGAGTTGCTTGTGGAAGACGATTTTTATTTATTTGTATCTGTGTTTCGTTGCTGAAAATATGATTTGGTGAATATGCCATAATTTTCATAAATGCAATATTCAAAGGAGCTATTTCACTTAATTGCATTTCCAAACTCTTCACGCCTTTTACTGCTTTTTCATACACTACTTGATAATTTTCATCCAAGAATTTAACATTATAATATATATCGCTCGCAAAATCAGAGTGTTCCCAAGTTACTGTAAGTTTCTTATTGAGTTCTTCCGTATAAGTAGTTGTCAAAGTCTCGTCAATAGAATATTGTAAATTAGTAACAGGCGTTAATTTCTTGATAGGTATATTGCTGCTCGAAAGATATTTAGATAGATAAGCTCCTTGTCCGCCTAGCACGGCACTCTTAACAAGCGAATATTCCTTAAAATATGCATATACGTTGATGCTATATTCTCCGTCCTGCAAATTCTTTAAGATTGCAGAAGTTATATCAATATAATTATTTCCTCCGACCTCACTCTTTTCAACTAACTGATTAACCGAATTGTAAACTTCAAAAATATAACTTATTAAATCTTTGTTACTGATATTGTTTCCACTCCAAGTATTATCATCCTCATATGCTTTCCATATTATTTTACTTTGAGCCAAGTCGCCGTTTTCAAACCAATTTGTAGGTTTTTGCAATAAGTCTCCATCTATCATCTCTGTATAATCGCTGTCATATGCCTCTTTGACGCTAAATACTACAACTTCGCTATCTCTATATTGAATTGATGAGCTACTTTCGCCTTTTGATATCAGCTTAATCCTTATATTTTCTGAATCTAATTCTTTCTGTCCCAATCTTTCCTCGACTGCAATCTCCTCATCGTTGATTACAATCTTATCTACAAGGTTGATTTGCTCGGATGTAATATCCCATTTAATATATGTTTTATGTGTTTCTTTATCAGTATAAATTTTAATCTGATCAAGTGCCTTCAATTTTCTCACAGTTACTTCGTTTGAGAAGTTGGAATCAAAAGAATCATCCTTTGTAGCAACTATCTTAAATTTATAATCATTATTTGGCAAAGTTGATAACCAAGACAATGAATATTCATAATAATTTCTCTCATCCTCACGAACAGTTGTAGTTACGATATCTTGCAAAACTCCATTATAATAAATTTCATATTCTGTTCCCTTGCTATTATCCGATGACCAAGTCAATTTATCTGTTGTTTTGTTGTATATTAAATCGCTAACATTATTAAGCTGAGTAACACTGATTGTAATTATTCCCTTATCTGTTTCCAATTCATTAATTG
>CAMEYT010000016.1 GCA_945947685.1 uncultured Bacillota bacterium
GGATATCTTCGAACATATCTATAAAATTTACTTATATTTGGATTATCAGCATTGTGTGTATTTAAAAAGAAATCTAAGAATTTTACTATGATAAGGTTTTGTTTGAAACTTAAAAAAATATCTTTATTTGACATATTTTTAAATCTATGATCAAGACATTCTTTTTTAACGACTAAGATATACTTATCAATATCATAAGGGGGGCATTCAACACTATATTTCGAGATAAATTCTTTTCTCTCAGTTGGTGTCAGATCTCTTCCAAGCTCTTTTTCTTTAGCACTTAAAGCAAACTTAGCACGAACCTTCCAAGAGTCTAATTCTTTTGGGGAAACTTGATCTCGGAAGTCAAAAACTATTTTATCATTATGTTCATTTTTAGGAATAATAACTATCATAAATTTCTCCTTTATTTCAATATAATTTTAGTTAAAATTAAAAGAGTTGTCAATATAAAAAACTAATGAATATATATATTTATGAAGAAATTATTTTTTTGTGGTATATGTGGAATAAGTATGAGTGCTCTTGCATATTTAGAAATGAAAAAAGGGAACTTAGTTGAGGGTAGTGATTTAAATTATAATAGTCCTCCAAAATGCTTGGAAGATATTCTTGTGCATCCACAACCTTATTTCAAAGGAGTTGAATGGGCTGATGAAGTGATTTATTCATCTGCTGTTAGAGAAAGCGAAGAAGTGAAATTTGCAAGAAAAATAGGCAAAAAAGTTGTTGCGCGTGGGGAACTTTTAGGGGAAATTTGCAAAGGATATGAAAAAGTAATAGCTGTTGCTGGATCACATGGAAAGACAACAACTACAGCAATGATTTTTCATATTTTAAAGAATGCAGGTTATAATCCAAGTTTACATCTTGGAGGGGAGTTAAAGGGTGTAGGAAATGTTTATGATGGAGATAAAACAATTCTTGTTACTGAAGCGTGTGAATATTGTGATAACTTTCTTTTTCTACATCCGTATATATCCGTTATTACAAATATCGAACCAGAACATTTAGATTATTTTAAATCCTTTGAAAGAGAGAAAAGGTCCTTTAAAAAGTTTGAAAATCAAAGCATATATTGTATAAAAAATATAGAATATAAAATTGCAGAAAAAGCAATTAGAGGAGATGGCGGAATATCATTTATATTAGAAAAAAATAATAAAAAAATACCACAAATAAATTTAAAAATAGGGGGAGAATATAATATATTTAATGCTATTTTTTGTATACAGGTTTGTGAGAAATTAGGTTTAGAAATTGAAGAAATAATAAAAGGTCTTGAAACATTTATTGGCGTTAGAAAAAGGTGCGAAAAAATATTTTCCAAATTTATTTTTAATGTATTTATTGATTACGCTCATCATCCTAAAGAAATCGAAAAAAGTGCTAATTATTTTAAAAAAATTTGTAAGGGAAAATGTGTTGCAATTTTTCAACCACATACATACTCTCGGACAAAATTATTGTATGAAGATTTTATCAAGAGCTTAAGTATTTTTGATGAGATAATTTGTTATAAAACATATCCAGCTAGAGAAATACCTGATATGGGTTATGACGAGATTAAGTTAGCTGAAGGATTAAGAGATAAAAGTAAAATAGTTTATACATGTAAAGAACAAAATGAAGTCAGAGAAATTTTAAAAAAATATAACAAAGATGATTTGATAGTTTTTCTTGGTGCTGGAGATTTACCTGATAAGTTTAATTTTTCTTAACAAAAACTTGACAATTTTCATTCATTGATATATCATAAATTCGTGAGAAGATTTTTCGGAGAAATAATAAACAATAGGGCAAAAATTGAGGGAGAAGAATTTCTTCATCTCAAGACTGTTTTACGTTTAAAAAATGGTGATGACATAATTATTTTTGATGGAAGTGAAAAAGAATATTTTTGCAAAATTACGGATATAAAGAAAGACTATGCTTATGCTGAAGTAACTAATATAAAGAAGTGCGAAGCTTTGCCTCGTAAGAATATTATTCTCTTTCAAGCCCTTACTAAGAGGGAGAAATTTGAATTAATTACTCAAAAAGCTGTAGAACTTGGAGTTAAACAGATGATTCCTTTTTCAAGTGAATACTGTGTTGCAAAAGATAATATAGGCAAAAAGGATAGACTTGAAAAAATTGTCCGTGGGGCTTGTAAACAATGTGAGTGTTCACTTCCAATGAAGATAGAAAATACTTTAAAATTTGAAGATATGCTAAAGGAGGCGCAAAAGCTAGATATTGTTTTCTTTGCTAATGAGAGAGAAGGCGAAGAAATTGATTTATCTTCCATTAGTTTATATCAAAACATTGGGATTATCGTTGGTCCAGAAGGTGGATTTAGCGAAAGGGAGAAAGATGAGATAATAGCTTCAGGTGCAAAATCTATTACTCTTGGGAAAAGAATATTAAGAAGCGAAACAGCTTCTATCGTGCTGATTGGTCTTATCAGCGTTATAAGCAAAAACTAAGGAGAAAAAAATGAAAGTAGCAGTTGTATCTCTTGGCTGTAAAGTTAATAAATATGAAAGTGATTCAATTTTGCAGAGTTATTTTCAAAATGGATATGAAATAACAGATAAGCTTGAAGAGGCGGATGTGTATATAATTAATACTTGTGCAGTTACAAGTGAGGCAGAAAAGAAATCTCGTCAAATGGTTGCCCGATGTAAAAAATTTAATCCTAATGCCGTAATTTATGTATGTGGTTGTGCAGGGCAGAAAATCCTAAGCAATTTGAAGGGAGGGGAATACAGTTAATAAAAGGTGTTGCTGGAAAACAAAACATTTATTTTGAAAGGGAGGAGAAGGGTGTTAAAGTTGATGAATTGCCCTTAAATTATCAAGCAATGACTTTTCCTCACCAGTCAAGGACAAGGGCATATGTAAAAATTCAAGATGGATGCAATAATTTTTGCACATATTGTATCATTCCATATTTAAGAGGAAGAAGCAGGTCTCGTGCAATAGATGATATTATTAAAGAAGTATCTGAACTTGGAGATGATATCAAAGAGATTGTTATCGTTGGAATAAATTTATCTGATTTTAAAGTAAATGGAGAAAAGGGATTAATAAACTTGTTAGAAAAATTAGACAAGTTTGGTAAAAGAATTAGATTAAGTTCAATGGAAGATGGAATAATTGATGAGGATTTTATGTATAGATTATCAAAATTAGAGAATTTCTGTCCTCAATTCCATATGTCTTTACAAAGTGGGTGTGATACAGTCCTAAAAAGAATGAATAGACATTATACATCCGAACAATTCGCTGAATCGGTGAAAATTATCCGTAAATATTTCCCTAAAGCGGGTGTAACAACAGATGTAATAGTAGGATTTCCAAATGAAACAGAGGAAGAATTTGAGAAAACAAGAAAATTTATAGAACAAGTTAGATTTTCCGCATTACATATTTTTCAGTATTCTCATAGAGAGGGAACTGTTGCATCAAGAATGACAGATGTTGCTCCTGATATTAAGAAAAAGAGAGCAAAAATTCTTGAAGACTTAAACAAAAAGTGTGAAAGAGATTTTATTTCACAGAACGATATGCTTTCAGTATTGATTGAAGAATACGAAAAGGGATATTGGATTGGGCATTCAAAGAATTTTATTAAGTGCTATATCAAAGGAGATTATAAAGTTGGGGATATTGTGAACGTTAGGATTGAAAAGCAGTATTTAGATGGAGTTTTAGTTGAAAAATATTGATAAATACTTGACTTTTCAAAAATAAAAAGATATAATAAGCAAGAAATTACAAATTAGAAGGTGGTGAGAGAGTTGACTACAGTTAAGGTTGGAGAAAATGAAAATCTTGAAAGTGCATTAAAGAGATTTAAGAGAAAATGCCAAAAAGATGGAATTATCGGTGATATTAGAAAGAAAGAAGAATATTTAAAACCTAGCGTTGCTAGAAAGAAAAAATCTGAAGAAGCAAGAAAAAGAGCAAGAAAATCTTCAAGATAATTTAATTTAAAGAAAAGAGAGATTTCAATATCTCTTTTTTTTGATTTTTTTAGAGAACCATAAATGTATTTTGTTACTATTAAAATAATATGCGAGTTTTTAATCAAAAAAGTGAGGGATAACCTCACTTTTTTCATATCCGAACAGGCTACTTTGTTATAATATGACCAACTGCCTTACAGCTTAATCGCTCCACCAAAGCTTCCCTATGGCACATCAACAGATCTCCTTAATGATGCTTCCGTCAGGACCTGACATGGTTCAGAGGAGTTAATTGCATAAGACCTTGACTTCATCGCGTTTAAGCATATACTCATATTTGACCTTATTATACCGAGGTAGTTTTTTGACCCTGCTGTAGCGGGTTGCAGGTTACAGGGCACCGCTATCTCCCCATCCAGTTCGGTTGAATCATTATACATTATTAATAAAAAAAAAGCAACAAATTTCATAATTTTTTGGTTAATATCTTAAAAACATTTCTTTTTTTTAAGAATTTGGTGTAAGATTATCTTAACAAAGGAGATCTTATGAAAAAAAAGACCAATGCGGAAAGATTTATAAATTGTTTTAATAAAGTAGATTATGCTTTAAAGGCAAAATATAATTTCAATAGAAGTATGGGCTTTTCTGACCTTATTAGAAGAACAGTTGCGTTAAATTATGTTGTTAGAAAATATGAGGATGAACTAATTGACTATGGGAGATTGAGAAATGCTATTGTTCATTCATCAAATAACGAAATTATTATTGCAGAGCCCCATGAAGAAGTTGTTGAAAAGTTTGAAAAGATTGAGAAACTTATTAATAAACCAGCAATAGCCTTAGATACAGTTTGTCATAGGGATATTTTGTCCGTTTCAGCAGAAAAATCTATGCAGGATGTTATCAAACTTATAGCGACGTCTCATTACAGCAATATCCCTGTTTATAAAGCAAATACGCTTATAGGGATTGCTAATGGACAGAAAATTATTGATGCGTTTGGAATGTATCTTGAAACAGGTGGTAAAGCTAAAGTTTTTCTTGAAAATGTAAAAATTGAAGATATGTTATCAAAGATTGAAAATTCAAACTATTACCTTGTTAAACCAGCAGATTTAACCGTTGAAGATGCGTTGCTTGAATTTAATAAAAATCATAAATTGCTTGCAATTCTTATTACAAAAACAGGTAATGCTTCAGAAATTCCTCTTGGAATTATTACTACTGGAGATATTATCACGATGAATTCAATACTTGACCAATAAAATAAGTAAATTTATTTGCTTTTTATTGTTTTATTTGTTAAAATATCTATAGGATAATTGATGGAAACGTGCTACAAAATTAACAATCTAATAAAAAATGAAACGGGAGCTTTTGGATTTCGAAATTCATATTGCATACCTTTTTTATCTCTCCTATCAGATTATTTAGATAGCAGAGATTTACTTGTTCATTATGAAAATATGCTAGAAATGACATCGCAAGATATTATAGATAGATACACTCTATCTGATCAAGACTTGAAGTTGATTTACAGTAAATATTTAGCAGAAGGGATTGCTCGCGGCGTAACAGAGATGAATGTGCTTGCAATTTCTCCACTAATTTTAAAAACATTGTTTGAAGAGTATAAAATTACAGGAAAAATTCTTGTTCGTGCGAAAGATATAGAAATCATTCCTAAAATTTATAAAGGATTTGATAAAAGCATAGGGTTGGCGATAGCCGTTGACCCATATATAGATGGGGATGAGTTGACGAACGAGGTGTCAGAAATAGCTGGGAAATATAAGCTTCCAGTTTTCGTTACTTTATATGATAATTTGGAAAAGACGGGGATGCTTAATTCTTTGTTTAATAAGCCTCCGATAAATTACATTGAAGATATTGGTTTACTTGATCGTGAATGTTATATATTTGGCGGAGTTTGTGCAGATAAAGATGATTTATCAGTTATGTCTGGATACAATGCAAAGATGATCATATCTCCATATGACTTCTTAAACTTAGGATATGGTTTTGTCAATGCTTATGCAATGGAAAACAATGGTGTTGAAATTCAGCTTGCTTCGGCAATTAACAATAATATGGCAGAAGAAATAAAACTTTTGAGTGCACTAAATAGAGGATTTTTAAATGATAGTGAGATTCTTCCGATTGACGAGATTTTAGAATTAGTGATATCGAAGAGGACACGAATTAGGTTAAATACAAATATTGAAGAAATAAATGATGAATGTGATAAAATTATTCAAAGAATAAAGGAGAAAATATAATATGCAAATAGCAGAAAAATTAGCAAGTGAGTTTGGTTTGAGATTGGATTATTCAAACAATATTATAAATTTAATTGATGAGGGATGCACAATTCCTTTTATCGCGCGATACAGAAAAGAAATGCATGGAACATGTGATGACCAAGTCCTTAGAGCATTTGCCGACAGGCTTAAATATTTGAGGAATTTAGTTGCAGAAAAAGAAAAGGTTCAAAAGACGATTGAGGAACAAGGAAAGTGGACTGAGGAATTAGCTAAAGCTTTGGAAGAAGCTAATACTCTGACTGAAGTGGAAGATATTTATCGTCCATATAAGCCAAAGAAGAAGACTCGTGCGTCTATCGCTATTGCAAAGGGGTTAGATGGGCTTGCAGATGTGCTACAAGCTCAATCAAAATCTTTTGTTCTTGCCGAGGAAGCAAAGAAATTTATTAAAGAAGAAGTGCCTACTGTTGAAGAGGCAATAGCAGGAGCTAAAGATATCCTTGCTGAAAGAATTTCAGATAGTGCTGATTTAAGAAAAGAATTGAGAGAATTTCTATTGAATAAAGCAAAAATATGCTGTGAGTTGGTTGAAAATGAAAATAGTGCTACATATGAAACATATGCAGGATTTAAGCAAGAAATAAAGAATATACCTTCTCATAGGGTGCTTGCAATTAATCGTGGAGAGAAGGAAAAATGTCTGAAAGTTAATCTTGAAGTTGAAGAAGAAAAGGCACTTAATATAATTAGAAAACATTTCAAGAAAAATAACCCAGATACAGATGAAATAGTTGAAACTGTTATCGAGGACTCATATGATAGATTACTTTTCCCATCTCTTGAAAGAGAATGTA
>CAMEYT010000017.1 GCA_945947685.1 uncultured Bacillota bacterium
TTTATGCAGAAAATGGGACAACCTATTATTGTGTTATTAATATTGATGATGGAAATATTTTAATAAAAAATTGATTTAATTATTGCTTTATGATATAATAAAAGTATGAAAAAAATTTATGATACAACACAGAAAGAAAAAGATAAATGCATTGTGGTTGCTGTTTGCATAAACAAAAAAGATGATAAGGAAAGAAAATTAGATGAGATAACGAAATTAGCTGAATCCACCGATTTAGATGTGGTGTATTCTTTTTCGCAAACAATAAGAGATTTTAATAAAGCAACAGTTTTGGGGAAGGGAAAGTTAGAAGAAATCAATGCATATATCGCAAATTGTGAAGAGGAAATTGCGTTAGTTGTTGTTGATTATCCTTTAACAGCAGCACAGACGAGGAATATTTCCGATGCTCTTAATACACGAGTTATTGATAGAGTAGGATTAATTATTGATATTTTTGCACTTAGAGCACAATCGGCGGAGGCTAGACTTCAAGTTAAGTATGCGCAAGATAGATATCTGATGCCAAGACTGGCGGAGGTTAAAGGTTCAAGTGGACGTTATGGTGGTTCAGGTGTAGGAATGAGAGGCCCAGGTGAAACAAAACTTGAGTTGGATAGACGAAAGTTGGAAAAAGAAATGGATTTACTCAGAAAGGAAATTGCTCAAGTAAAAAATAAAAGAGGAATTAATCGTCGGGAAAGAGAAAAAACTGGAGCGAAAAGAATAGCTATTGTTGGTTATACAAATGCAGGTAAAAGCACTTTACTTAATGCATTAACAAGAGAAAATATTTATGCGGAAAATAAATATTTTGCTACACTGGATACAACTAGTAGAAAATTATTTTTAGGTCAAGGAAAAAATGTAATTATAACTGATACAGTTGGATTTATAACCGACCTTCCACATGAATTGGTCGATGCTTTTGCTTCAACTCTAGAAGAAGCAAAGGACGCTGATTTAATTTTGCATATTGTTGACCCAACTCAAGTTGGGAAAGACGGCTCAAGTTATTATGAAAAAAATATAGAAGTAACTAACAAAGTTCTAGATGATATAGGGAGCAAGTGCGAAAGAATTTTAGTATTTAATAAATGCGATGCTCTAAAAAATACAGAAGATTTTGAAAAACGCGGAATACTAATCTCCGCAAAGAAAAGTATTGGTTTAGATGAATTAAAAAAAAGAATTATAAAATCCTTGTATAACGAATAAAAAAAGTGGATTAAATTTTATCCACTTTTGCTTTTTTTATCTTAGCTTTTTTCTTAACAGTTCCTTCAACTGAGAAACATTCAGCTTCATTGAGTTTTTTAAGTAAAAAATCTAAGTCTGTTCCATGAGCAGAACAAGCTTCTTCAAGTGTTTCCATTCTTCCCATAGGGCAATAAATACAGTGCATATCAAAGCCGAGTAAAATATCTCCTAGGGAGGAATCTATATCCAAGACTTCAGCGATAGTCATATCTTTAGTTATTTTTTTCATTTTTTATTCTCCTATTTATTTACTAAGCATATATCAAAATTTATAAAATGTCAACTGTTTTTTTGTCGATTTGTGGCACAAAGGAATAACTTTTAAAATTGAAAAATAGTATATGCTATGGAAAGATTATCAGAGATTATTTCAAAAAAGATTATATCATTAGAAGAAGGAATATGCCTTGGATATATTTTAGCACCATGCTTAGATTTTCAAATTATGAGCATATATGGAGTTTTGGTGTGTGATGAGACTGAAGAGAGAATAAAATTTCTCGATTATAAAAATATTTTAGTCTTAGGAGAATATGTTACTGTTAAAAATAGTAATATGCTGAGTTTTGGTGAAAATTTAATTTCTAATTCTCCTATTGGGAAAGAGATTGTTTCTGTAAATGGACTTAGCTTAGGTGTTATTAATGATATTTATTTGCAAAACAAAAAAATAGTCAAGTTAATTACAAATAAAGCTGAAATAAATCCAAAGAATATTTCTATATGGGAAGGTAATTATTTAATTTTTTCAGAAAAAAAGATAAAAAAAAGTAAAACATATAAATTTCAAAGATTAGATAAAGAAATTATACAAAAGGTTGAAATTCTGAAAAATAACAAAGAAATATCGGAAAAAATAAATAATAATTTACTTCCATTTAAAGCAAATATTTCTACGCAAAATTTAATTGGAAAAATTGCAATATGCGACGTTTTTGGATTTAATAATGAATTAATTATTCACAAAAATGAAGTTATTACAAAAAAAATAATTTCCGCTGCAAAGAAGCATAATAAATTAAATTTTCTTCTTATTAATTCTCAATAAAAACATTCTTCTCCTATTCTAAAATAATTTTAATTATTTTCTAAAAAGCTTGCCAATCGTTTGTATTTTTTAGGGGTGTTGTAGTATTATAATAATGTATAAATATTTAGAAAGAGAGGAAATAGATAATGCAAAGGATTATTCCTAGAAAAACAAAAGTTAAACTTGAATTTGTCAGAGGTGTAACAGCATTTGACTTAATACTTGCAGTTATAGTTGTAGCAGTTGCGGTTGTGCTTTTTGCATCCAATTTTAATAACCATATTTGGATTGCTTTAGTATGGTTGATAGTTGGTTTATCTCTCTTTATCAAAGTCGCCGACGATGATAGATTTTATGTAACAGTCGCTCATTTATTTAGATTTTTAGCACAGAAAAAAAAGTTTTCTATTTCTAATGGGAAAAATAAAAAATCCGATATTAGTGAGATGATTCCTTTCACGAAAATTGAAGCAAATTCATTTATTGATTTTGGTGGATATTATGGACAGGTTTTAGAGATTAAGCCAATGCTCTTTGGATTGCTAAATGAATATACTCAAGATAATGTTATTGAGAGTTTCGCAAATGCTTTGAGAAGAATGACCGCGGATCAAACTTGTTCTATAATTAAACTCAACAGAGCAATGGTGCTTGACAATTACATATATAATGAAAACAAGAAATACGAGTTGCTTCTTGAGATGCAATATGAAGGACAAGTATCAGACGAAGAAGTTGATTCGCGTGCTCCTGTATTTGAAGAAAGAGTTTCCTTTATGGAAAATTTGAATAGAAGAGAAAAAGTTTATCAAGACCACTTCTATCTTATTGTTTATGATAAAGATAAGCAGACTCTTGAAGGAACGACAAGTGGTATGATTTCAGCTATGGCAAGCTCGTTAGCTCCAATGTCAGTTAAGAGATTATATGGACCCGAACTTGCAGTTTTCTTAAAAGCAAATTATGGAAAAGATTTTGATGAGAGAGAGGTTGAATCTATTCCAATCAATGAGTATGTTGACTGGGCGAAGCCAAAGAAATTGCAATTCAAGTCTGCTAAATATATAGTTGATGGAAATAAAGCATTTAGAACATTTTTAATTACGGATTATCCTTTGAATGTTGGAAATGCTTGGGGGTCAGAAATATTCTTACTTGATCGAACAAGAGTTGTTATGAAATTCTCATTATTGCCAAAGGCGAATTCTGAAAGATCAATAGATAAAGCCATAATGGATATGGAATCAAAGTTGTATCGTTCAGGTAGAAGTAGTAGTCAGATTGAATTACAAACGCATATTGATACATTGAGAGATTTGCTTATTCAGTTGAAGAATAACAATCAACAACTCTATGAAGTTAATACATATGTTACGTGTGAGGATGCAGCTCGAAGAGATGTAAAAGCAATGCTTAAGCAGAGTGGATTTAAATTCAGTGAAATGTTTGCTAGACAAGTAGATGCGTTCATTAGTGCAAACATATCTAGAAGAGACAATGTAAATAATACAAAAAGAGGAATTCCTACATCGACTTTAGCTGCGGTGTTCCCATTTATTTCTAGTGCATTGCAAGATGATAATGGGATATATATTGGGGATAATGAATATCCTGTGTTTGTGAATTTCTTCCAAAGAGATGCTGTTCGTGTTAACTCTAATATGATGGTTATTGGAAAGTCAGGAAGTGGAAAGAGTTATGCGGCGAAGACTCTGCTAACCAATTTAGCAGCAGATAACTGTAAAATTTTCATTCTTGACCCAGAAAAAGAATACGTCAATATGACGAAGAATCTCGGTGGAAAATATATCGATGTTGGTTCATCACAACAAGGGATATTAAACCCATTCCATGTTATTACTGCTTTGGATGATTCGGAAGAAGAAATAAAGAATGAAGACGAAGAATTGGATGATTTTGAAATTCAGGAGCGTGTAAAGAAAGCTGTTGTCCATAAAGTTGACGATTCGTTCTCTCAACATTTGCAGTTCTTAGAGCAATTCTTCAGAGCAATTTTGGAAGGAATTAGCAGTGATGCGTTCGAAGTCTTGAACTCTTTAATTGTAGATACATACAAATTGAAGGGAATCGATGAAAATACATATCTCGGTGATAAAAAACCTGAAGATTATCCTATATTTGACGATTTGTATGACTTAATCTGCAAGAGATTAAAGGAAGCAAAAGATGACTTTATGATTAAAAACCTTATGGCTGTTGAAGCATATATAAAGAAATTTGCTAAAGGCGGAAGAAATAGTAAGCTGTGGAATGGTCCAACATCCATCGTTACAAATGAAAATTTAGTTTGTTTTAATTTCCAATCATTGATTGCTAATAATAATAGTTTGCTTACAAACGCACAGATGTTATTAGTATTTAAATATCTTAATAACGAAATTATCAATAATAAAGATTTCAATGCAAAATATCACGCGGATAGAAAGAATACAAGAAAAATTATTATCGTTGTAGACGAAGCGCACATCTTTATTAATTCAAAATATCCTATTGCTTTGGATTTTATGGCTCAAATGGCAAAACGTATTAGAAAGTATGATGGAATGCAGATAGTTCTTACACAGAATATCGCAGACTTCGTTGGGTCTGAAGAAATTAAGAAACAGTCAACAGCTGTTATTAACGCTTGTCAGTATTCAATGATTTTCGCGCTTGCACCAAACGATATCAACGATTTAGTCGAGCTATATAAGAAGTCTGGAGGAATTAATGAAGAAGAGCAGAACGCTATTGTTACAGCTGGAAGAGGACAAGCATTCTTCATATCTGGACCTTCAAGTAGAACAATGGTTCAAATTACAGCTCTAGATTATGTTAAACAAGTCCATGGAGGCTAAGCGTTAGTCTTCTTATGACACACTAGAACAAAAAGGGGATAAGGATATAAATATGAAAAACTTAAAAAAGGTGATTTTATTAGGTGTTCTCTCTGCAGTATTAGGAACTGCAGGTGTATTTATCACATCCTGCGGAGACAATACGAAAGAAGTATCCATAACCCCGAATTCAACTGAAATTGTAAATATTTTAGTTAACGAACAAAAGACAGTAAGCTTTACCGTAGAAAATTTTAACAATAGTGGAGAAGTTTTCTTAAGTTCAACAGATAGTTCAGGCTATTCAGAGGGCAATTCTGAAGCTGCAAAAATAAAATACACAGCAGAATACAAGGGTGGTGGCTTAACTGAGGTTACGGTTGTCGGAGTTGAAGGTGGAACAGCTGTTCTTGTAGCAAAAACAAAAGAGGGAGGAAACAAGACTGCTCAAATACAGTTTAATGTAAGAGAGTATAGTTCAACAATCGAGCTAAAGGATGATAAAGTTTATGTAACTCCGGAAAAGGCACTTATCCCAAGTGATGGTTTGTTTAATTTCTCAACTAATAGCACAGAAAGAAATATGAATTTTTATTTTGTAGAATCACCTAATGGGTCTTTAGATGATAGTTTAAAAATATCTGGTGGGATATCAAATAGTGAAGGAAAGACAACCTTCAATCTTGGAGAAGAAACATTAACAACTGAAAAATTTATTAAATGTGAAATTAAAGAGGGAAAATTACTCTTTACAAAGATGGAATCTGAAGAAGGCGATACAACATTTAATGTAGACTATTATGATACGCAAGCATTCTATTTTGTAGCGGAATATTATAATTCAACAAATCCTTCGGAAAATTTATATAAGTTGGTTAAATTCAATGCATTGAACGGAATTGACGAAGATGAATTTAAAGCAGATGGTAAAGTTAATTTTAATGATGTAAATATTGGATTAGTTACTTTTGCTGAAAAAGAGCCGATGCAAAAATTTGAAATTCAGATTCCATATTCTGAAGATGCACAACTTGTATTTGATTACAATATAAGCGGAGATGACAGAGAAAAAATCCAGCTAACTTTAGATGATGAAACTATTTCAGAAGATAAAACATACAAAACTTATACATTTGAAGTTAAGAGTAAAATTACAAAAAGAGCTTCAGCGAATATTAATTTCAATCTATACTATAGAGATTTCTTTGGAGCAGATGGAGCATCTGTAACAAAGGTTTTAAATGTTGAGATTTATGTTAAACCAAATTCAATGAAAGTTAATGAATTGGATGAAACTGATGCAGGAAATAACTATGTTTTATATAATCATAATGTAGGAAATTATGGCTGGAAAGAATTAAAAATCTCTGTATATGCAGAGGATTCAACTTATGAGAGTTGCCAACTTGTATTTGATAATGCACAAATTGATGTAAAACAAGGGAATGTAACAATTTCAAGTGGAATGAGTATTAAAGACCTTTCTCAATCAATTCTTATTAGAGGGAAAGAAGGGACAAATACAGTTGAAAATGGAGAATTAAAATTATCATTAAAAACACCTTTTGATAATGGTGCAGCAAAGTTGTCATACACTGTGAATTACTCAATTCAAACCGGGGCGACCGACTTAAAATTTGAGCATGATATTTATAACTATACAACATCAAATCCAGACAATGGGATTTTCTTATCTAGTTCACAAGGAGAACAACAATTTACAGATATTTATGCAAATGCTAATTTTGGAGGAGTAGCTGTTACATCAATTAGCAATAGTAATATAGCAAAAGTTGAATATGCAGGCAGTCAACAACAAGATACAAAATTTAGATTAAAATTAAATATTACGCCATTAAAAGTTGGAAACGAAACATTTACTATTCGCTTAGACAACGGGAAGTCAATAAATGCGACAATTAGAGTAGTTAATACTTTTGATAGTG
>CAMEYT010000018.1 GCA_945947685.1 uncultured Bacillota bacterium
GAAGAGAAGATTAAAGAAGATTAAAGCGATACAAGAAGGTGTTGTTAAGGCTCAAGTTGATAGAAATATAGGCGAAGAAGTTGATGTTATGATTGATGACTTTGATTGCACTACAGGACTATATATTGGACACACAAGAAAACAATCTCCAAACGTGGACTTTGGTGTTGCAGTAGAGGCAGAAAGACTACGCATTGGGGATATAGTTAAAGTTAAAATTGATAGTTTTAATGGAAATAATTATGGAGGTTTATATGAATTTACCCAACAAAATAACATTGATTAGAATATTCTTAATTCCAGTTGTTATATTCTTCTTTATGGCGGATTTTATTCCATATGGGAAGTTAGTAGCATTTATAATCTATGTCCTCGCAGCTTGCACTGACTTTGTAGATGGAATGATAGCACGTAGAACAAATCAAGTTACTGATTTAGGCAAATTACTAGACCCAATCGCTGATAAATGTTTAGTTATGGCAACATTAATTTTACTTATTTCATGGCCAATTAATGGAGGATTGCCTATTATGGGTTCAACTCCAAACTATGTCGGAATAATAGGAATTATAGGTGTAATAATAATTCTTGCGAGAGAATTTATTATCAGTGCTTTAAGACAGATTGCTGCTGCTAAAAATTTTGTTATGAAGGCGGATAAAGTAGGCAAGTTGAAGACTGTATTTCAAGATATAACAATTGGTGGATATATACTATATGCTTTTCTTGTAAGCGAATTTACTCTAGGAATCACGATTAACGCAGTGATAGCTATTTCTCTATTTGTATTATTCTGTATTTCTGTGCTTCTGACAGTTTACTCTGGGGTAAATTATCTTGTGAAAAATAAAAATGTTCTCAGAGAGAAGAAGAAAATGACAAAGGTGGAGGGACCATTAGAAAAACCTATTCAAAAGTTAGAAATGGAAGAGGATAAAAAATAATGAATTGCAAAATAGTTGTTCTTTCAGATAAAGTTCTTGCAGGAGATCTGAAAATTGATATTTCTTCAATATCAAAGATTATGCTTAGCTTTGGGGTAGATACAGAAGAGGTTTTAATTAAAGGGCAAAACGAAAAGTTTGACGATTTTTCATCGCCAACTTTTTTGTTTTTACATGATGATGCTATTGACGATTTTGTTTCAACAAAGAATATTTTCTACAAGTCTAAAAGTGAGATTGTTGCAGATGAAGGTGTTTTAACAGGTGATGAATTTCCAATCTTAGTTCTTCCAATAGAAGGGAATTTAACAAATTTAATTAAAAAAGCAATGGAGATAATCAAAAATAGATATAACCTAAAAAAAGTGTTAATATTTAGAATCTTTGGGATACCCTTTTCTGTCGTTCAACAAAAAATGAAAGATTTAAATTTAAGTGGGGAATATAGTCTTGCTGGAGATGGATTGTTGACGGATATTTATTTAAAACATCCTAAAGAATCTGACTTTATTAGTGAGGAAGAGATTATAATTAACGAAACGTTTGGAGAAAATATCTATGCGCAGAGCGATATGTCTCTTGCTGAGGTTGTAGCTAAGATGGTAAATCTCTCCAACGTTAAAATTGACATCCTAGATGCATTCACATATGGGCAAATAGCAATCGAATTACTGAAAAATGGTGTTGCAAAATTAAGCTCTAAGACCTATTCCTATTCAATAGAAAATGGCTTTATCAAGACAGATAATGAAGTTAATTATAGAGATGAGAATGAAATGATTAATAAGATGTCCTTTCTATCTATCGAAAAGAAGAAAGTTCATATTGCAATAGTTGTTGCAGGACGAAAGGTTGGAGCATATTATCAAATAAATCTCGCTATTGGAAGCAAAAAATCTATTGAGGTTTACAATCTTTCAATCGAGGGTAGTTTTGAAGATGCTATAAGTATCGCGACTAATTCAGCTCTATTTAATTTAATTAAAAAACTTAGAAAAAAAGACTTTGAAAATTTGTAGTAATGTGTTAGAATATATTCATATAGAGGAGTAATTATGGAAAAGAAGACAGTTAACAAGAATGATGCATTAGATCAGGCTTTATTGCAGATTGAAAAACAATATGGGAAGGGCTCTATTATGAAATTAGGAGATAATGTTGAGCAGAAGATTGATGTTATCCCAACTGGATGTATGACTTTGGATATCGCATTAGGAATTGGAGGCGTGCCAAGAGGAAGAATTATTGAAATCTACGGTCCAGAATCATCTGGAAAAACGACAGTTTCTCTTCATATGATTGCTGAAGCACAAAAAATGGGAGGAACAGCTGCATTTATCGACGCTGAACACGCATTGGATCCTTCATATGCTCAAAAATTAGGAGTAAATATCGAAGAATTATATGTATCTCAGCCAGATAACGGAGAGCAGGCACTTAATATCTGTGATATGTTGGTTAGATCTGGTGCGGTTGATATTGTTGTAATAGACTCTGTTGCAGCTTTAACACCAAAGGCTGAAATTGATGGCGAAATGGGAGATAATCACGTCGGTCTTCAGGCTAGAATGATGAGTCAAGCATTAAGAAAATTGACAGGAATTATAAACAAATCAAATACAATTGTAATTTTCATAAATCAATTAAGAGAAAAGGTTGGAGTAATGTTCGGTTCACCAGAAACAACAACAGGTGGGAAAGCATTAAAGTTCTATTCTAGTATCAGACTTGATGTTCGTAAAGTAGATACAATTAAAGATGGCGCTGATATTGTTGGAAATAGGACAAGAGTTAAAGTAGTTAAAAATAAAATGGCTCCTCCTTTCAAAATAGCAGAATTTGATATCATCTATGGAAAAGGAATCTCTCAAGTAGGTTGTGTTGTTGACCTTGCACTTGATTTAGGAATTCTCAAGAAATCAGGATCTTGGTTCTCATATAACGACGAAAAGATTGCCCAAGGGAAGGAAAATGTTAAGGCTTTCCTTGAAAAAAATCCAGACCTATTTAATGAAATTAAGAACCTAATTCTTGCGCAAGTAAACAAAATCGACCTGACCGACACTGAAGCACAAGAGTAAATATAAAAGAGCGAGCAAAGTGTAGCAATTCTCAAAACAATGCTTTTGAGAGTGCAATAAAAAATGCTCGTTTTTTTTGTTGTTTAATAAATAGAATCGGAAGCAAAATTTTGATAGAACAAAATTTTTAAGTTGCCGAAGAGCAACTTGCTCGCTATCGCTCACGCTTCCGATATAGCGTGAATAAACATCAGTTTTTCTTGAGTATTCTTTGGTGTATTCAGATAAAACTTTCGATCATAAAACTATGTGATGTAAAACTTTAGCGGGGCTTAATTTTGATTTAATAGCGTAAATTCTTTGATAAATCAAGACATCACAGTCCTTAAAATTATTTATATTGGCTATTTTTATCAAGCATTATGGGATTTTATTGTAAAATTTATAGCCGCTATTGACAAATTTTTTGTTTTAGGTTATAATAAGCATAAGAAACAGGAAAATATTCCTGGGGAGGAGAAAAATGAAGAAAAACTTAGATAAGGAATATGTATACAAAAAGATTAAGCAGTTAGGACTCAAGGGAAAGAGCATTGCAGAAGTTAGAGATGCTCTATTGGAAGACTCTATTAAGCGTTACGACGCTGCTAGAGAAGGAAACAATGCAGAAAAAGGGGGAGTTGAATTTGCTAAGGAGCTAATTCGCATTGCAAAAGGCTTAAATGTTCCAAGACTTAGAAAAGAACTCTTTTCAGAAAGGGTTGATAGAGAACTCTCTGCAAAGCGTTTGGCAAAAGTTATGTCAGATGTGATTTTATCGATGAAAAGATCAAATACAGATAATTCAATATATCCAGAACTTATTAAAGAGCTTATTGAGAGCAAGGAAAATGTGGAGAAAGAACTCGATATAATCTCAAGAATGGATAAATCAGAGGATACTCCAGTATATAATGAGTTTATGAACTTATTAGATAAAGACGATGAAATTTTTATAGCAAAAGAGCCTGCATCCTTCTCACTAGATGTTAAATCAAAATATGATCCAAATGATACAGAGGAAAGTTGGTGTGAAACCAATAGAGAAGCCGCTCAAAAACAAATCGTTGAGTATGCTAAGGAATTTGGTTATTCAGACAAAAAAATTAGAATTTTATTGGAAGAATATGAGATTTTAGAGATGAGAAATTCAGCTTTCCGTCAAAAATACAATGAAACAAAGACTAAATGCACTGGCAGTGAAGTAATTGTTAAATAAATAAGATAGCGGAAGAAAATCGCTTATGCAAACACAAAGAAATTAGCAAAAATCATCATAGAAATAAAGGCAGACACTAAATCGTCTGCCTTTTTCTTTTCAAGTAAGCATTTTATTTAACAGTGAGCAAAAGGATAATGAAAGTGTCAGCAATTGCCCAGAGATATACTTGCTAGCAACTGATGATTGATTTAAGAAAGCAAAATTTCCGATTATACAACATTGTAAAATAATCTTTCGCTTTTTTGGGCGCTTTTAATAATTTCACCTAATCTATTAAATTTCATCTTAAACAAACTGCTCGCTGAAATGCTTTGAATTTATGTAATGCGTGTTGATTTTGCACTTTTGTTTAGGCAAGGTAATTTCGACGGGCGTATCTTGCTCGCAAATTCTTTCTAGCAGCTTTCCGTCTAGGTATATATCATATACTAAATATTTTTTCGCATTTAGCTTTAAAACTTTTCCTTCGCTAGAGTTTATGACAGAGTAATCCGCGCGAGGAAGCGTTGTGAAGTGATTGCTTGGCTTTGGAATATTGAATATCGAGAACAGACACTGCTTCTTAAACCTGTCTGGTGTGTCAGGTGAGGCGAGTCTAACGGTGTGATCTTCTTCAAGGTCAAGGGTGTTTATATCCCTATAGACGACTTCATTTGGCTTCTCAAATGGTTCATTTTTTTCTTGGGCTAGGATGTTTTTAACTGCTAAAGTAGGCTCATTTCCTCCAGCTATTTTTGTAAAACTATTATCCATTTTTCCAGCCCAAACGCCCACGGTTTTACTTGGAGTATAGGCAATATTCCACGCATCAAAATTTCCCTCAGATTTTCCTGCCGTTCCCGTTTTTGACGCGACTTCTATGCCGAGCGAAGCGAGCTTCTTTGCAGTTCCTTCTTGGGCTGTAAACTTTAACATATCTGTCATAAGATAGCACGTGTCAGCTCTTAGAACTTGTTTTTCGTCTGGTATATGCTCATAAATAACCCTTCCATCCTTTGTGGTTATATGGGAGATAAATTTTGCCTGTGCATATCTTCCACTGTTTGCAAAAGTGCTATAAGCCCCGCAAAGGGATTTGAGATCAGTCCCATATGTCATTCCTCCGAGCGCAAGTGTCATCCTTCTTGTCAAACTTTATTCCTAAGTTTTCAGCGTATCTCCTCGCTTTGCTTATTCCCACATAGGAAAGAGTCTTGATTGCAGGAATATTTATAGATTTTGCTATGGCGTTTCTCACAGATGTATAGCCGACAAAGGTTTTGTTTACGTTTTCAGGAGCATATTCGCCAATCTTAATCTTTTCGTCCAAAATTAACGTTTCAGGGGTTATAATATCCTCGTTTAGAGCTGGCGCGTAGACAAGAATAGGCTTAATACATGAGCCGGGTTGCCGCTTTGTCTCAAGAATCTTGTAGATGCTATTTCCTAAAAAGGCCGATATCCCGTGTGTCTTATTATCCATAACAAGTCCCGCGTAGTCGCAAGTCTTAAAGTCTACTTTGCTAAGCGAAGAAGCGAGTCTGTTTTGCTCTTCTTGGTCTTGATATGTGTAAATCTTGTATTCTCCAATTGCAATCTGTTTTGCTGGTATATGCAAAATGCTCTTTGCTTCATCAATCACACACTCGGAATAGGAATTTAGCTTGTTTGTCCTGATACTTGAAATTTTTACCTCAAGGGGAGAGGCTTTAGCTTTTTGATATTCAATTTCTGAAATCTTTTTATCTCTAAACATTTCGGATAGCACAAGGTCTCTCCTCTTTTTTGATGTTTCAGGGTGATTGATAGGGGAATATTTTGATGGAGATTTTATTATGCCCGCAAGAGTCGCACTTTCTGCGAGGGTTAGTTTCCCGCAAGGTTTGGAGAAATAATATTCCGCGGCGGAGGATATTCCATAGCAATTATTCCCAAAGTATATAACATTAAGATATGTTTCAAGAATATCCTCCTTGCTCATAATTTGTTCCATTTTCCGAGTTAAAATTATCTCTTTTATCTTTCTCTTTATCGTTTTTTCAGAAGACAAGTGAGTGTTTTTAATCAGTTGTTGACTGATAGTTGAAGCTCCTTGAGAAAAAGATTTATTTTTAATATTATGTAGAGTAGCAAGCAAAATTCTTTTTGTATTTATTCCTTTGTGTTTATAGAAATCCTTATCTTCAATAGAGATAAAAGATTGATAGACATATGGTGGAACTTCTCGAAGTTTTATATTTTTCTTTGAAAAAGAGTTGTCTTCCTCAATCGTTTTTCCATCTTTGTCATAGATAGGAATATCGAGGTGTGTTGAGGATAAAATTTCAGTGTTGAGGGGAATATCTGTGTATTTTAAGTAGTTAGAAAGCAAATATCCTCCTCCTGCAAAAAAGCCAAGGAAGACTAACGCTAGAGATGACAATACTAAAATTTTGACAAATTTCTTCATTTCTCATATTATGTTCCTTTATATTTCAAAATATTTGTAAAAATCGACAAAATTTATTGTGAAATTTTAAAATTTTTAGTATAATCTAATTGTTATGAAATATTTTATAGTTACATTTGGTTGCCAGATGAATGTGCACGATTCAGAAAAGATAGCAGGAATTCTTGAAGAAAAGGGATATGAAGCAACTGATATTAAGGAGAAGGCTGATATTATTGTCTTCAATACTTGTGCAATTCGAGAAGGGGCAGAAGATAGAGTTTTTGGAAATGTAGGGGCGCTTAAGAAAATGAAGAAGGAGCGTCCAGGTTTAATTATTGCTGTTTGCGG
>CAMEYT010000019.1 GCA_945947685.1 uncultured Bacillota bacterium
AGTTAGTTTTCTAAATGATTTTCAGAGTAGATGACAGAAACTACGAAGAATAACTCTTTTTTACTTTAAATTTTTGGCTCGAACCCTTCAAATATAACATTATCTGAATATTTAACTACTCTCAAATATTCGCTCTGAGATTTAACTGTCCAAGCAATCAGAGGAAGCCTTTTAAATTTTCTCACATACATACAAGGAAGAGATTTTGCTTCATATAAAATGAAATCAGCGAGATCTTCTTTTTTCGTCATCAGCATACTTCTTAAAGCAATTTTTTTGAAAAAGCCAAGTTTTTCGCCCTTAAATGAACCTGCGAGTTGACCGCGTAACATTTTAGGGGCGTGTTCTTTAAAGTATGCAAGAACTCTTGGATTAAATGAAATAATGGCAAATTCACCTTTATAATTCTTTAAAATATCTTTAACTTTTTGCTCTAACTCTCCCACTTTAGAAGTGTTTTTGATTTCAATGAGAAGGGGAGCTCTTCCGTCAACAAACTCAAGGACTTCCTCAAGAGTTGGAATACATTCTTTTGAGTCTTTAAGTGTAAGAATTTTTAAATCTTCTTTTGTAAGAAATTTTACATATCCATCATTTCCCGTCATACGAGAGAGTGATTCATCGTGAAATACTACAATAGTGCCATCAGAAAGCATTTGAACGTCGAGTTCAATGTTATATCCCTTATCGATAGCATTCTTGAAAGCAGCAAGAGAATTCTCAGGAGCTTTTTTATCGTGTAAACCTCTATGAGCAATTGGTGTCTCAACGAGCCAAGTTTTAAAAAGATCTATGTTGTTTGATTGTTCCATTTTTCTTCCTTAAAATATCATATTGTTATTTTTCAATAATTATATCATATATTTTAAAAAAAACAAATAGAAAATATACAAATTTTTCCTCTTTTTTATAAAAAAATATTTTTAATAAAATAATTGCTAAATTTATGAAGATAATGTATTATTAGGACTATGGAAAGACAAGAAAAAATTAGGAATTTTTGTATAGTTGCACATATTGATCACGGAAAGAGCACTCTTGCAGATCGTTTAATGGAAACGACGGGAGCTGTTGCTAAGAGAGATATGCAAGAACAGTTGCTCGATAGTATGGATCTAGAAAGAGAGAAAGGAATTACTATTAAGCTTACCCCTACAACTATGAAGTATATTTACAACGGAGAAGAATATACCCTCAATTTAATTGATACACCAGGGCACGTGGACTTTACATATGAAGTTTCGCGTTCTTTAGCTGCTTGCGAAGGTGCAATTTTGATTGTTGATGCCTCTCAAGGAGTGGAGGCTCAAACTTTAGCTAATGCATATTTAGCGATTGATAATAACTTAGATGTTTTGCCTGTTATAAATAAAATTGATCTTCCGTCTGCAAGACCTGAAGAGGTAAAAATGGAGATTGAAGATGTAGTTGGGATTCCAGCAGAACATTCTCCTTGTATCTCAGCAAAAAATGGAACAAATATTGAACAAGTTTTGGAAATGATTGTTAAAGAATTTCATCCTCCAAAGGGAGACGAAATGGCTCCTCTTAAGTGTTTGATATTTGATAGCGTATATGATAATTTCAAAGGTGCTGTTTGTGTAATTCGAGTGTTTGACGGAAAAATTAAAGCTGGCGATAAAGTTTTGATAATGCAAGCTAAGAAAGTTTATGATGTAACAGAAGTCGGAATTTTTAATCCAAAGATGCAGGTATGTGATGAATTAAAAGCCGGAGATGTAGGATACATTACAGCATCGATAAAGACAATTTCCGATATTCGTGTAGGAGATACAATTACTCATGTGGAAAATCCAACACCCGCTCCTATGCCAGGATACAAGGAAGTTCAACCTGTCGTTTTTTGTGGAATATTTCCAGTTGATGGGGCGAAATACAATGAATTGAAAGATGCCCTCGCAAAACTTCAATTAAATGATGCAAGTTTACAGTATTCTCCAGAAGTATCACAAGCTTTGGGCTTTGGGTTTAGATGTGGATTTTTAGGATTATTGCATCTAGAAATAATTACAGAAAGAATTGAGAGAGAGTTTAATCTTGATATTATAACGACCGCGCCAAGTGTTTCATATATGGTATATAAAACAAATGGAGATATATTGGAAGTTTCAAATCCAGCATGCTTACCAAATCCTGTTGAGATTGAAAAAATTGAAGAGCCTATGGTGAAAGCTGAGATTTTTACACCACCCGAATACGTTGGAGCAATAATGGATATATGCCAAGATAAGAGGGGAATATACAAAAACCTTCAATACTTGGATAAATCTCGTGTAAAAATTGAATATATTCTTCCACTTGGAGAAATTATATATGACTTTTTCGACAAGATGAAATCCGCGACAAAGGGATATGCAAGTTTTGATTATGAAATTACAGATTTTAATCAGAGCGACCTAGTTAAAGTTGATATTCTCTTGAACGGGGAAAAATGTGATGCTCTATCACTTATCGTTCATAAAGATAAAGCATATACAAGAGGGCGTGCCATAGTTGAAAAACTGAAAAAGATTATTCCTAGACAATTATTTGAAGTTCCAATTCAAGCGGCCATCGGGAATAAAGTTATTGCCAGAGAAACGGTCAGTGCAATGAGAAAAGATGTGCTTGCAAAATGTTATGGGGGAGATATTACTAGAAAGAGGAAATTGCTAGAAAAACAAAAAGAAGGGAAGAAGAGAATGAGACAAATTGGTTCTGTAGAAATTCCTTCAGAGGCATTTCTCTCTATCTTAAAAATAGATAATGAATAAAATTGGAATATATGTTCATATACCGTTTTGTGAAAGCAAATGCATTTATTGTGATTTTGCGTCGTCTGTATGCTCAAAAAAAGTTCAAGAAAAATATTTTGAAAGTTTAATAGAGGAAATAAAAAAATGCAGATATAGACGCAAAGTTAAATCAATTTATTTTGGTGGAGGGACGCCATCCTCAGTTGATGTTAATTTTATAAAGAAAATATATGATACAATTTGTGAAAAATTTGAGATTGACGTAGACGCTGAAGTAACAATCGAGTGTAATCCAAATTCAGCAACATTAGACAAGTTGAATGAGTATAAAAAAATGGGATTCAACCGAATAAGTTTTGGGGTGCAATCTTTACATGATGATATTCTCAAAATAATTGGCAGAAGGCATAATTCAAAACAAGCACTTCAAGCGATAGAAAATGCTAGAAGAGTGGGGTTCAAAAACATTTCTGCAGACCTTTTAATTGGGCTCCCTAATCAATCAATCGAGGACTTAATTCAAGATGCAGCACAATTAATAAATTCAAAAGTAGTGCATATTTCCGCATATATACTTCAAGTTGAAAGAAATACGCCATTAGAATTAAAAATAAAAAATGGGGAGATTACTCTTCCTACAGAGGATAAAACAGTTGAAATGTATTTATCTTTAGTGGGTTTTCTTGTCAATAAAGGCTATAATCGTTACGAAATCTCGAATTTCTGTCGAGATGGTTGTTATTCTCGACATAATCTTAATTACTGGAAATTGGGGGAGTATTTAGGTTTTGGGCTTGCAGCGCATTCATATATAAATTATAGAAGAATTGCAAATTCCTGCAATATGCATGATTTTTTAAATAGAAAGAATATTTTTATTGAAAAAATTGATTCTAAAAAAAATATAGAAGAAATGATTATGCTTGGATTAAGATGTAATTTGGGAGTTGATATAATTAGATTAAGTAAAGCAGGATATTTTATAAATAATAATGCATATTACAAAGAATTTTTAAAACAGGGAATATTGTTAGAAAGAGAAAACAGATTTTACCTTAACCCAAATTATTATGGCGTTTCTAACAAAATCATTTGTGATTTACTTCCATAAAAAAAGAGTATATTTCATTAATATACTCTCTTTTTTTTAAGCTATTCTAACGACTGTTAAAGTTGTACTTGGGCCTCCAGTATCGTTAATATTTGAAGCTCCCGTAATAATTGGAACTAAAGTAATGATAGAATTAGCTGTCAAAGTTAACACAAATGACCCTGCAATAGGACTACTTGTATCAAGAGGAATTTTAGTGCCCTCTAGAGATGATCCATTCACAGTAACTAGCACTCCATCATCACCAGTAGCTCCTGTTGTTCTGTTGACTGTGAAGGAAACGAGATAGGTGCCAGCTTCTGGAACAGTTATAGAATTATTTGAAACAACCATTCCATTGTTAGTTAACACAGTTGGCATTGTAAGAGCAGTCCCAGAAGTTAATGCCTGTGTAGCAGTATTATAAATTGTAGCGTTTTGATTAGCTATTGTGCCTGCTGCCCCCGTAGCTCCAGTTGCACCCGTAGGGCCAGTTGCCCCGGTTGGACCTGTTGCACCAGTAGGGCCTGTAGCTCCGGTATCACCAACTAGGCCGATTGCACCTGTAGGGCCAGTTGGACCTGTAGCTCCAGTAGGACCCGTAGGACCTGTAGCCCCGGTAGGACCTGTAGCTCCAGTTGCCCCAGTAGGGCCGGTTGCTCCGGTAGGACCAGTTACACCAGTAAGACCAGTAGGACCAGTAGGGCCGGTTGCACCGATTGGTCCGGTAGGTCCGATTGGACCGGTTGTTCCGCTAAGTGATCTTAGAAAACATATAGGGCGTGGAGTATTGCAAAAACATGACATATTTTTCTCCTTTTTAACAACCTGCTAATTTATTCTATGTTTAATTAATATTTCTTGCTAAAAAAAAGAAGTGGTTTATTCACTTCTTATTCAGCTTTCTCTTTATTTTCATTTTGCTTTTTTAATTCAGCTAAAATTTGTTTTAAAAGTTCTTCTTGACTTGGATTTGCCAACCTTTCTTCTTCCTCTTTTCTTGCCTTTTCTTCTGCTTCAGCTTTTGCTTTTTCTTCAGCTATTTTAGCTTTTTCATCGAGGTGTTCTTTCCAAGCTAACTTGAAAGGTTTTTTATCTAGTTTGGCTTGTTTGCGAACAGCTCTTTTTTCTTTAATTAATTCTTTATTTTTGATGTCGTCAACTGTTGTCTTAAGAAAATTATTTGCTCTCATAAATGCCTTCAAGACAATAAAAAGAACAAATGCTATGATTAAGAAGTCAACAATTGCCATAATGAATGTTCCCCAATCTATATAGACACATTCCGGGTTGATTGCTCCATCTGTAATGTATGGCTTGCCATTCAAAACTGTTATCAGTGAAATCCCTGTTCCGCCTGTGCATGCATAGACAATTAAGTTGATTAAAGGCATAATAATTTTATTTGTCAAAGCTGTTACAATTGTAGAGAAAGCACCACCAATGATAACACCGACAGCCATATCGAGGATATTTCCACGACTAATGAATTTTTTAAAATCTGCAAAAAATGCTTTAATTCTCTTCATATTATTCTCCTTTTTCTGACAACATTTTACACTAACTAAACTGAAAAATCAATTATTTTCTAAAAGAATATTTTTTTCTAGCAGTTTTTTCAACTTTGCTGTATAATATCTTTGAGGTAATTATGAATCTAATTAGAGAACATTGGACAAAAGCGGATATTTCTGAGTTTAAAAAATATCTTCTTAAATTTAGTAAAGGAAAAGAAAAGAGCGAGTGGGAGCAGCGAATTGTTAATACAAAATTGTCTTGTATTGCTGTGCCTGCGAATGTTGTAAAAAATATAATAAAACAGATTGCTAAAGGAAATTTTAGAGAATTTCTTCAACTTAATATTCCCCAAAATTTTACAGAAAAAACTATCAACGGCAATTTAATTTGTTTAATAAAAGATTTTGACGAAATGAAAGTTTATCTCGATAACTATTTGTCAACGGTTGATAATTGGGCTTCTGTCGATACTTTAAAATTTAAGGTTAATTCTCACAATGCCGAGAATTATCTATCATTAGCTCGAGAGTATGTGAAATCACCATTGACATTTGTTCGCCGATGTGGTTTAATTATTCTGTTTAAATTAGTTTCTAACGATGAATACATTGACGATATATTTTCTATTATGAATTCACTCAATTCTGAAATTGAATATTATGTTAATATGGCGAATGCTTGGCTCTTTGCTGAGTGCTTTGCAAAACAGCGAGAAGCTACCTTAAAATTTTTAAAAACTCACAATATGAATGATTTTTCAATAAATATGGGTATTCAAAAATGTCGAGATTCTTTTAGAATTTCATCAGAAGATAAAAAAATGCTATTACAATTTAAAAGGAAAACAAATGGAAAAAAATACACAAAAAGCAATTCAACAAATTAAACAAAAAAAGAAGTTAGAGGAAACGAAAAAATTTAAAGACGCATATTATAACTATTATGATGATGTGAAGAGTCATACACATCAAGTTTATGATTGGTAAGTTTGACAAAAAAAGTATTCACTGTATTGTTTTTGACTCGACATTTGAATGCCTTTTATGAATTTAAATTACTTACACAGTTAAACAAAGAATGTATTCTATTTTTCAAATGAAAAAATCTATAAAAATTTCTTGCTGCGAAAAAAATCGGGCGCTTTAAATCCCGATTTTTTGATTTCCTATACTTATTATTTTCAGCTATTTTTAAGAATATTCTATATTCTCTTTTTTACTAAAATTTTATCTTTGGAGAGATGTATGTTACTAAATCAGCGATTGGTAGGCGAATTTGCTCCATTGTATCTCTATCACGTATTGTTACTGTGTCATTTTCAAGAGTATCAAAGTCAACAGTTACACAGAAAGGAGTTCCAATTTCATCTTGACGACGATATCTTTTCCCGATTGAACCAGCTTCGTCAAAGATAAGATCGGAAGAGCAC
>CAMEYT010000020.1 GCA_945947685.1 uncultured Bacillota bacterium
ATTTACGGATGGAACAACTAAAACCTTTACTGTAACGAATGGGAAAAACGGGGAGGATGGAAAGGATGGAGAGAGCACACAAGTTTCTGTAGAAGATTTATTTAATGAATATAAAAATATATATGGCGAAGACTTGACATATTCTCAATTTCTGGAGAAATACCTCGCTGTTAATATTGATGAAACAAAGACAACAAAAGCGATTAATAAAGCACTTCTTTCAAATGCCCTTGTTTATTCAGAGTTTTATGAAAAAAGCAGCACTGTAGGGACTTCATTTGATAATAATTTATATAGTGGTTCAGCAGTAATTTGGCAAATGGATGAGGAATACACATATTTTGTAACTAATTATCATGTTATTTATAGCTCAAAGGCATATCTAGCAATGAATGAAACAAATTTTGCACATTCGATTAAAGTATATTTATATGGCAGCAGTGGCGGAGCATCAAAATCTACATCAAACTCCACAAGTTATGATACTTATGTGTATACAGGTAGTTATATTGATTGTGAGTATATAGGTGGCTCAGCATCCAATGATTTAGCTGTAATCAGAGCTGAAACGAGTGATGTAAAAAGTGTTAATAGTGATGCGTGTAAAGTAGAACTCGCAGACGAATATCATATTGGCGAAACAGCAATAGCAATAGGAAATGCTGAGGGAGAAGGAATAAGTGTAACAAAAGGGATAGTAAGTGTAGATAGTGAAAGCGTTAGTTTAGATATTGATAAACAGCGAAGCTACAGAGAGATGCGTATAGATACTGCAATTTATCATGGAAATTCTGGCGGAGGATTATTTAATAGCGACGGAAAATTAATTGGTATAACAAATGCAGGGGATGAAACAGACCAAAATATAAACTACGCAATTCCTCTAAATGTTGTCAAGGGAATGGTTGAGAATATAATGTATTATTGCAAGGACTCTAGTTCAACAACGGGTTCAAAAATTTTACTTGGAATAACTGTTCAGTCTGACAATGTAAAATATTCATATGATTCACAGACGGGTTACGGAACGATTATAGAAGATATAAATGTTACTAATGTTTCTGAGGGAAGTATCGCAGAAAAAATGGGATTGAAGACTGGAGATAGAATTACGGCGATAGAAATCAATGGCAAAGATTACACCGTTTTTAGAAGTTATGATATAGGAGATTTACTGTTAACGATAAGAGTAAACGACAATATATCAATTAAATATATGAGAGGGAATACTGAAGCAACTTCAGAGAAATATAAAGTAATTTTATCTGACCTAATTACTATAGAATAAAAAGAATATGCAAAGACAATGCATATTCTTTTTTTATTATAAATTCAATAATTTTGACATAATATAAAAATTTTATAAAATTTAAGGCTGTAAATTTAAACTAAGAGCAGAAAGCATTATCGTATTTTTTTCGAAAAACTTTTCTTATTTGGATTATGTTTTAAAGCACGGATACTATTAAGAATTGCAAGGAGGGTTACTCCTACATCTGCAAATACGGCAACTAACATATTAGTAACATTAGCAATACCTAAAATAAGGACTGCGACTTTCACAACTATGGAAAAGATTATATTTTCCCAAACGATTTTTCTTGTATATCTTGACAATCGAATAGCTGTTGCGACTTTCGAAGGGTCGTCGTTGACAATTACTATATCTGATGCCTCAATAGTTGCATCCATTCCAGTAATTCCCATAGCAATGCCGACATCTGCAAGCATAAGTGCAGGTGCATCATTAATTCCATCACCTACGAAAGCGACACGAGAATTTTTTTGTGATTTTTGTTCTTCAACCCACTTGAATTTATCTTCAGGAAGAATTTCATAGTAAGCCTCGGATACTCCAGCAAGTGAAGCGACTGTTTGAACGCTTTCCTTATTGTCGCCAGAAAGTAAAACAGTGCGTATTCCCATTTCTGCTAATTCAGAACAAGCAATAGGTGAATTTTCTTTTAGAGCATCGACCATATGAATTTCACCGATTTTTTTATTGTTTCTGTATAATTCAATAGTAGTATTTTTAGTATTTCTTCCCTTTCTTCCAACAAAATATCTATTATCTCGATAAGTAAAACTAACTCCTTTACCTAATTGTTCGTCAATTTCTTTTACAACGACAAGCTTACGTTTATTTGCATGCGTAATTGATTTTGCAAGAGGATGATTTGAATACTGTTCACCAAGAGCACATAGATACAAGATTTCTTCTTCATCGAGTTTTTTATCAAATGATAGGATTTCAAGAATATTAAATTTTCCATTTGTCAATGTGCCAGTTTTATCAAAGCCTATAGTTGTTAATTTTGCACAAGCGTCCAAGTAGTTTGACCCCTTTATCAAGATGCCTCTACGAGATGCGTTTCCAATTCCTGAAAAGTAGGCAAGAGGGACCGATATGGCGAAAGCACAAGGGCAGGATATTACAAGGAAGGTTAAACCTCTATAAAGAGACGAACCAAAATCTTTTGTAACAGCCCAAGATATTCCCCAAGTTAGAAGAGCACAAGCAATTACTATGAGAGTATACCAGCGAGTGAATTTTGATATAAATGTTTCCGCCTTAGACTTTTTCTCGGACGCATTTTCTATCATATTCATTATTTTGCTAACAGTACACTGTGAATATTCGCTTGTTGTCCTTATTTGTAAAACTCCATTCATAGCGATTGATCCTGATAGAATTTCGTCATTTTTCTTTTTTGATACAGGTAGATTTTCGCCAGTCAAGCTTTTCATATCAACCATAGATTTTCCATCAATGATAACCCCGTCGATAGGAACTTTTTCGCCAGGTCGAACTATTATAATCGAACCGAGTTTAACTTCGCTAGGAAGAACTTTGCGTTCTTGGTCGCCTTCAATTAATACAGCATATTCAGGTTGAAGATTTGTGAGTTCTTCAATTGATCTTCTTGATTTATTAACAGCAATGCCTTCAAATATTTTTCCAATTTCATATAAAATCATGACCATTAAAGCATCCATTGTTTCGCCAACTGAAGCTGCTCCAATAACAGATATCATAATGAGTAAATTTTCATTAATTATACCCTTAAACAGAAGGGTAAAAGCTTTATAATATGTCTTATATCCCAGTAACAATGCACTTGCTATATATAAACACCAAAAGAGCCAAATGGGTAAATTTGGAATAAATAATGCACACGCACCAATACCAATACCTGTGATTAATGTACAGATATTCAAGATAAGACCTTGATATTTTTTTGAAGCAGTGAAGTTCTTAACAATTTTAGCATCCGGTTCAATGTATTTTGTTAATTTAGTTATATCCTTCAATGCTTTTTCAGTATCATTGGACTCAAATGAGAGAGTGCTTTTGATAAAGTTGATTTTTGCATTTTTTATTCCATCAAGTTTATTTATTTCATTTTCCAGAACTTTTGCACAGTTTGCACAATCAATTCCTTCTATTTTTATTATTTTTTTCATATATTCTCCGCATTGTATTTTAATTTAAAAATGCAAAAAAGTCAAACAAAAAATAATGGTACTTTGAAGATAAAAAGACACACGATAGTTAGATTAATTGGAATAAAAGGAAAAAGGATAGAAAATCCATTTTAAAAGTGATAATAGATATTATTAAAAGCGTAAATTGAAACAAAAATAATAAAAAAACTGTAGACCTTACTACAGATTTTTTTAGTATTGATTAAACTGTTGCTATGCTGATTACTAGAGGAACATCCCCATAAGCATTTAATCCACAGTCGATTAAAATGTATCTAACTGAAAACTCAAGTGTTTCTCCTGGAAGCACATTTGCACTTCTAAAGTTTTCGCCTGATTGAGTGTATATAACACTTCCTTCAATATTCACTAAATTTTGAAGAGCAAAGATTGTTGTATCTGAAACGCCAATCAAAAGTTCATCTTCTCCTTTGTTGTTGATTATTACTTTAAGTTCGATTGCGTTCTCAATTCCTTCTCCGGCAAAAACTTTATCGTCAGCGTCAAGCATTGTATTGGTATCGTTTGCTTTAATTATATCAATTGTTATTGTATGATTTTCACTATCATATGAAGCACTCCCATCTTCTGAACTAGCAAACATTGTGCTCATTGATGTTGCTGAAAGGGTTTGACCATTAAATGAGAAAAGGTTTCCCATAAACGGAACAAACGCTAAAACTAAAATGATTCCCAAAGCTATAATTGCTGGAATAACTATTCTTTTCTTTTTCATAATATATTCTCCCCCCAAGAGATATTATTTTAAGCAAATACATTGAAGTCATTCTCTTTTATGGCAATAAGATATCACAAAAAAAATTAATTGTCAATACTTATTTTAAAAAAAGTGTGCATATTTTGCGTTTTTTTATTAAAAATGCCTTTTTTTTGATGTTCTTATATTTCAAACATTCGTGATTAAAAAGTTTTAAAATATAATATGCGAGAGAAAAATAATTAAAAAGAAAAGGGAAAAGTTGATAAAAATTTGACAAACAAGACAAAAATAAGATATAATTTTTTTGAAATATCTAAGATAAGTATAATATTGGAGGCGAAAAGTGTCTACTAAAAATAAAATAATAGTATCTGTTTGTTTGCTATGTGCGGTTCTTGCCGGTGTGATAGCGGGAGTTGTTGCGGCTGTTACACAAAATTTTTCTGTGAAAAATCATATAAGCTTCACAACTGAAATGATTGAAGCGACAGTTGTTGCTAGTATGACAAATAATGGAGTTTCGGTTGAACTTGAAAATAATACACTAACTTTTGGTGAAGGATATGAAAAAAATCAGGAACTAATTCTTCCAGATCAAGAATTCAATGAGACATCTGAGGGAGCCCCTACAATTATTTATAAGATTGCAATCACAAATAATAGTGTGAATCAGAATATTTTTGCAGACTTTACTCCTTGGGATTCATATACCGAGGGACTTAGCATAAGTTACGAATATAAAATAGGGGAAGAGATTTTGGCTGACAAATCTCTTGGAATAATTTATCCGGGGGAAACATACGAGATTACAATTTGTGCTAGTGTTTACAACTTATACAAAAATTTCAATGCATCACTTGAATTTGCTTGCAATATGAGTTATACAACCGATTTAAGACAAACTAAAATTGCAGGAACGAATGTAGTCTTAATAAAATATCCAACAACTTTCTATCTTGGGGAAACATTAAATAACGATTATGATTCTAAGAGCGGAGGATATCCTTTTATTGCAGGGTATTATGAGACAAGTGGGAATTTTTATCAAAATAATATTAGAGGTTTATCAATAGAGGGAAGAGATAGTTTAGTTTTTAACACTATTGGAGCCGTAACGATAAATGTAACAATTGACTATGGCTGGAATTCCGAAACAAATACTCCTTATACTGAAACACTACAATATAACGCTACAGTCTTACCATTACCTCTGGTAAGTGCGTCTGCGGTTTTGAGAAATCAAACAACAGGAAGAACTGTTACAAAGAGTTACACTTCGGCCAATAAACGTATTGAAAACTGGTCAGTAGATGTTCAATATGGAATTAATTATACTCAAGAAGGAGGCGCAATTTATAAATTCAATTTTCTTGATGGGTATAACGGGATATTGGTATCACCCAAGGAAACAACACACGATGCTCTATCTTCAAAAGAGAGGAATAGAATAGATTTCTTAACATCTAATCAACCTGTGTTGATTCATGCTCTAGAGACAGTTCTTAAGAGTAGTGGAGACTGTTATGAGTTGTTTATCGTAAAAAAAGCAGACTTTGATAATTTGAAAGCACAATATGCTTTAATAAAGAATATGAGTGAAGGATTGCAAGAAGAGGCTTATTTCAGATTCGAAGAGGCTTATGAAAGTCCAGCAGTCGCTAAACAGAGATTAATTATTGGCGTTAATATAAAAACTTATATTAATTCATACCAAGTGCAAGGTTATAGTTTTGCAGACGGTTCTTTAACTGTTTTGGATGATAGGGAAGGGACAAATTTTAATTATTCGACAAAGGAATATTATGTTAATACCGAATGTTATGACAATATTTATGCTAAGGGAAAAGGAGTAGCTGTAAAAAATGTTCAACTCAATAAACAAAAGAGATTTATTAACGGTACTGAAATTGAAAATCCTAACTTTGTTTCCGGATTTCCAACCTCATTGATAATAAACAAGTTTCAAACAGACAGCGAAAATATTTCAATCTCTGCCTCTTTCAAAAACAATGAGGTAAAAATCATACAAAATGCAACAAATGCGATTATTAATTTGCATGATATATTTATTGATTCAAGTGTAACAGATACCTTAGAAATTGGACAAAACTATTTTAATGTAGTGGTTTTTGTAGATGGAGAAGTTACGGAATATATTGACCTAAATTTATATCTTGATATCGATGAATACTTTGCTATAAACAATGGAGATGCAAGATGGGGTAATGCAGCGGATAGCGAGCTTCAATCATCATCTAAAAATATGGAATTATATGGAAATACTGTTCCTGCTTTAGCAGACTTTATTAAGTTAGAATATGATGATATTAAATCATATTATCTTGTTGTTCCAGAATTTTTCAAAGATGCTTTCATAGGGAATATTCATCCTATAAAGAATGAAACAAGTTTCTATCTGCTTAGAAGTGGAACAGCGGTAAGCATTTATGATGAATCGAACACTCAAGTTGAATCATTTGATACATTAGCTGAGGGAGTTAATAATTATACAATTGTATTTAATTATGCTTCAGATTCTAATT
>CAMEYT010000021.1 GCA_945947685.1 uncultured Bacillota bacterium
CAAGCTTCCATTTCATCGAATCTCTGTCCACCAAACAACGACTTTCCTCCAAGTGGTTGTTGTGTGATCAATGAATAAGGTCCAATTGAACGTGCGTGAATCTTGGAATCAACCATATGTTCAAGTTTAAGCATATATTTCATACCGATTGTTGTTAAATTATCGAATGGCTCACCTGTTCTTCCATCATACAACTGAACTTTTCCGTCAGCTGGGAAGTTATTTTTAACAAGCAATTCTTTAATCTCGTCTCCATTAGTTCCATCGAATACTGGAGTTGCAACTTTCCAGCCTAAGCTTCCTGCTACTAATCCCAAATGAACTTCAAGAACCTGTCCGATATTCATACGAGAAGGGATACCCAATGGGTTAAGAACAATATCCAAAGGACGACCGTCAGCCATAAAAGGCATATCAGCTTCAGGAACAACGATTGAAACAACACCCTTATTTCCATGTCGTCCAGCCATTTTATCTCCGACTGATAGTTTTCTCTTTTGAGCAATAGTAACTCTAACTACTTGTAAAACACCTGGATCAAGTTCATCTTTATTCTTCTTTGAAAATACTTGAACATCAACGACTACGCCGCCCTTCCCGTGCTTAACTCTAAGTGATGTATCTCTAACTTCTCTTGCTTTATCTCCAAAGATAGCACGAAGTAATCTTTCTTCTGGTGTTAGTTCAGTTTCACCTTTTGGAGTAACCTTCCCTACAAGGATATCTCCAGGTCTCACTTCAGCACCTACTCTAATAATTCCGTCTTCATCTAAGTTCTTAAGTGCTTCTTCTCCAAGGTTAGGAATATCTCTTGTTATAACCTCATCTCCAAGTTTAGTTGTTCTACAAGAAATTTCTTCCTCTTTTAAGATGATTGTTGTATAAACATCTTCTTTAACTAATCTTTCATTGATAATGATAGCATCTTCATAGTTATATCCTTCCCAGTTCATATATCCAACTAAAACGTTTTTACCAAGAGCAAGTTCTCCGTTTTGTGTTGCATATCCGTCATAAATTACATCTCCGGCTTTAACCTTTTCGCCTTTTTCTACACAAGGTTTTTGATTATTACAAGTCTCACCGTTTGTTCTTTCGAATTTTGTTAATTGATATGAGTCAACTGAGCCATTATCGCAAAGAATTCTAATTTCGTCTGCACTTACATAAATAACCTTTCCAGAATGTTTTGCGATTCCGATATGTCCGCTATCTCTAGCAACTTTATATTCAAGTCCTGTTCCTACTATTGGAGATTCAGGTCTTAGAACAGGCACAGCCTGTCTTTGCATATTCGCTCCCATCAAAGCTCTGTTTGTTTCATCAGAGTTAACGAAAGGAATTAATGCTGTCGCTACTGATACAAATTGTCTTGGAGATACATCCATATAATCTACTTTACTTGCAGGAACCGTTACAACAGATTCTGCATGACGGCAAATAATTTGCTTATTAACGAATCTTCCCTCTTCGTCGAGTGGTTCATTTGCTTGAGCAATAAATGCTGTATCTTCAACATCAGCCATATAATAATCATAAGATTTAGAAACTATTCCAGTTTGTTTATCAACTTTTCTATAAGGTGTTTCTAAGAATCCATATTCATTTACTTTAACATATGAAGCTAAAGTATCAATCAATCCAATGCTTTGTCCTTCTGGGGTTTCAATAGCACAGATTCTTCCATAGTGTGTGTAGTGAATATCACGAACACCAACATCCGCTCTTTCCTTCTTAACACCTCCAGGTCCAACTGCAGATGTTCTTCTCTTTTGAGAGAGACCAGACAATGGATTATTTTGATCCATCAACTGTGATAATTGTGATTGTGCAATAAAATCTCTCAAAGCCTTGTTTACAGATTTAGGATTAATGATTTGTGAAGGTGTAACCTCGGATAATTCTTTACCTTGTAAAGTTTCCTTAATATTTTGTGTTAATTTCTGCACGCCAGATCTGAAAGCTTTGTTGAACAAGTCTCCGACTGTGCAAAGTTTTTTATTTGATAAGTGGTCTACCTTATCCACTCCAGCTATTCCCTCTAAAACATCGAGATAGCAACTGATTGTAGCTAAGATATCATCCATTGTAAGTGTTGTGATAATAAGATTTTTAGCATTTGCTTTAATTGCTTCCAATCTCTTTTCTTTTGTTTTATTTGTTTTTAAGATTTGTTGTAACTCTGGATAATAAACTTCTTCTGTAATACCTAAGCTTCTTTCATCGCAAGGAATAATGTTTGACAATCTAACTCTTGCATTACCTCTCATCAAATGTTTCTTTCCATTTACTTGAACCCAAACCTCATTGATTCCTGCATCTTGAACTTTTCTAGCTGTTTCAGCAGTGAAAATTTCTCCTGCTTTAACTAAAACTTCGTCGTCTGCAATTACATTTTCAAATGCTACTAATCCTGGAAGACGATTTGCAAGAGCAAGTTTCTTATTAAATTTATATCTACCTACTCTAGAAAGATTGTAATATGCATCTGTAAAGAAAATCATATTAATCCAGTTTCTGGTTGATTCTACAGATGGGACATCAGCCGGACGAGTTTTCTTTGCAAATTCTAACAAAGCTTCATCTTGTGATTTTTGTGGTTCTCTCTCTAATGCCATTTTAATGTATCTGTTATCACCGAAAACTTGAGAAATTTCTTTTTCCGTAAAACCAAAGCATTTTAGGAAAATACCAATTGAAATTTTGTATTGTCTATCGAAAACGATTTTTACTGCTTCGTTTGCTCCTTGTTCGATTTCAATCCAGAATCCTCTTTCAGGAATCATTTGAGCTCTCAAAGTAGCATTATCATCCTTTTCTCTTGTTAAATATACACTTGGAGCACGAACAATTTGATTTAAAACGACTCTTTCAATTCCGTTGCAAACAAATGACCCGTTACTGGTCATTAAAGGCAAATCTCCAAAAAACACTTCTTGTTCTGTAGTTTCACCTGTTTCGTCAACGACAAAACGAGCTTTAACTTTCATAGGAACAGAATATGTAGCATTTCTTCTTTTACACTCTTTTAATGTGTATTTAGGAGAATCTCCCATTGTGAGCTCACCAAAATATAACTTTGACTTTCCGCTATAGTCAACAACTGGTGAGAATTCATCAAGAACTTCCCTAATTCCATTTTTAATAAAGTTCTCATATGACTCTTTTTGAATACCTAAAAGGTCTGGCATTGGAGCGATATCTTCATGTTTAGCAAAATTATATCTTTCCGCTCTACCATATTTTTCTTTTTTAATAGTAATTGCCATATCATTTCTCCTTAAAATTTATTGTAATTAGTGTGTATCCGTGAAAAAGTCTGTTTTAATGGTGCTTCCTTTTTTTAGTTAAAAAAAAGGGCGGACGATACAAAGCCAGGTATCGCCAAAACGCCCTATTTATTTAAATATATTCGATTACACACTTTACCACAATACTTATTCAACGCTAGTATTCTACACTTATCCAAACAATTTGTCAAGTGTTTTTTCTATTTTTTTTGAAAAAAGTATGTTTTTTAGTTGAACTTGTATGTTTCTCTTATTTTATTTTCATAATTTTTGCCCTGCTTTTAAGCATAAAGCTCTACTTTTTAGGCATTCTTAATGTTTGCTCAAACGTCAAATATGAAAGTGCTATAGCTTTTGATGAATTATCTGTTGGTGTAACCCAGCCATAATCAACATTAGAAGCAGTAACATCGTCAATAGTAACATTTGATTTAGTAACATCAGAAGGACCTGTTATATCAAATTTTGTTATTCCTGTGTCTTGGTCATATTTTGGTTCTAAAGTAACTTTAGTTCCTTTTTGAAGTCCACCAACATCAACCTTCAACACTCCTTCCTTGACTATATTTTCAATAAGACCAAAGAATAATTCCTTCGATGGTGTTGCCGTAGCTGCCTTCTCTGTTCCCGCATTCAACTTGCTATACCACTGACAAACGCTTACCCCGACTTCATTTTGATGTAAAGTCAATTTTGGAGTAGAATCGCCTGAAGTAATTCTAGCTTCAAATTTTGTCGTTGGTAATGTTGCGTTCAAGACACCTGCGATGGTTGTTCCAAGATAATTATATACCACAGTATTGTCTTTTTCATTCATTGCACTGACAGCTTCACTATCTTTTAAAACATCACTCAATTCATATTTCAATCCGTTTTGTGCATTTTCTCCGTCAAAAGAACAATTAGAATTAGAAGAAGGTTCAACATATTTAACCTGTTTTTTACCTTCGATTGAACTCTTATTCTCTAGAGCTACTTCATAAGTTGTAGTTGTATAAACATTTTCAAATTTTAATCTTGATGTTGATGTTTTTGATCCTACAACTGCACCGATATGTGTATCGATATTTTCGCTATATGCAAATGCATTTACTTTTATATTCGCCCAAGAATATGCATTTTTGAGTTCTATATTCTTATTTTCTGCAAGATATCCTATAAATCCTCCTACATAAACCGTCTTTAACAATCCTTCAACTGATAAGGTATGTTCATAAATTGCAATATTGTCCATTTTTACCGTTGACTCTGCTGCACCGATTATACCTCCAAGAGTATTCCTTGCAGAAATACTACCATCCATAACTATCTTACTGAGAGAAACGATTGATGCATCACCATTGTTATTTACGTATCCAACAATTCCTCCGACGTATTTGATTGAATTGGATAAACTTACATTCTTAATCTTGAACGAATGTCCCATATATATGTTAGCTAGGCTTCCCTTAGGCATATATCCAACAACTCCACCTACAGCTATTGGGATATAAGCATCAACAGAGAATACTTTTTCACTTGGGGCTGTAGAGGAAGAGTCTGATGTAATCATAACATCTGAGATATTTCCAGCACACTCACCCGCAATAAGTCCACCAAAACTATAGCTCTTTATTATCATCGATTCATTTATGTTAAGTGTAATTGTAGCAGCATTTACATTCTTCGAAATTCCACCAAATACAAATCCTGCTCTGTCGGCGATTGCATATGCGGAGGAACTTTCAACATCTATATTCTTAATTGCAATCATTCCCGATGCATACGCATATCCTATTACATTTCCGGCATATGAAACATTTGATAAGTTGCTTCCGTTGTAAATTCCACTCGTTATAATTGCCCTTGATGCTTCAGAAGGAATAAAAGTTGCCTTACTTCCCACCTTACTGATAATATTTTTTATATTGGCACTTGTTTTAGCTAATCCAATAACACCGCCGACAATATTTTTTCCTGAAACAATTACAGTATTTGTATCTTGTCCCACTTCGTTTGATAAGTTACTAAGAACGCTAACATTTTGAATATTTGCATTTTCTATAGTTCCTACCAATGCTCCAACAATTGATGCGTTAGGGAAATTAACAAGTTTTGGAACCATTGTTAAATTAAGAATAGCTGCATAATCAGGTTTATTGTCTCCATTATTTAGAGCTTGTTTTATGCTTCCAATATATCCTGCAGATACAACACTTTTTCCTGAAGTTATGTTTATATTCAAGACACTCATTCCATTGCCTTCTAGTATTCCAAAGAAGTCTGTCTTGTATGTTGTAAATTCAACATCTGTATAATCTAGATTTTTAACAATTCTAAAGTATCCTTCTCTGTCAATGTTCATATATTGTTCAAATAACTCACTTGAATGAATAATATATGGATTTAGCATTGTTCCTGGTTCTGGAGTGCCAGCTTTGTATCTATAAGAATAAGTAGTAACTCCATCTTGTGTTTCTTGACCATTACTTTCTCTAATTGAACTTGCAATTATATTTGCTGCAACAAGTTCTAATCTGCCTTGTGCAAATATCTTGCCCTGGAACGGATAAACCATACTTCCAGAATTAACTACATTCATCCAAACATTGTTATAATTTCCTCCATATGAATAGGATGCAAAATTATCCATATTGTTGAAACCTGCAACATTCAATGCACTGACGCCCTTAACAATTAAAGAATTAAGAGATTCATTTACGCCTAAATCCTTCAAATAGTAGCAATTCTCAAGGCTTCCGGTTCCTTGACCTTCTATACTTGTAACTGCAATAAAGTAGTAGTTTGTTTGTTTATTGCTTTCAAGTTTAGATGTAGAGAAGCAATTTCTAACTTTTCCACTGTTTTCATATACAAAGCCTGAGCTGTTTGCTCTTGTGTAAATTGGCATATTTGAGTAACAATCTTGAATAACCCCTTTGTTCGAGAAAACTCCTCCTGTTACTTGAACACTCGAGTTTAGACAGCTAACGTTCCCTTCAGAGTAGATTTTACTATTGTTGATTACTCCAGATGAGTAGCTTGTCATAACGACACCACTCTCTGTATTAACGCTGACAATACCAGCTGTATTAAAGTTGATATTTTGCTCTGTTAGATTTAATAATCTTCCGCCTTTAAAGTAGCTACTTGCGATGATTTTTGTGTTAGTCCCAGCAATTCCAGCAAGAGATGCTCCCTTAGCGGAGATGAATAGATTTTCTGCTTGAGAATTTGTGAGAGTTCCTGCATTATATCCCACAATTCCTGCTATAAATGAGCTTGTATTTGCGTTTGTGTTTGTAATTGTCAATGAACCTGTAACATTAGCATTCGTG
>CAMEYT010000022.1 GCA_945947685.1 uncultured Bacillota bacterium
ATTTATCTTCTTGTAATTCTAACTTATCAGATTCATAAACTTTTTCTTTATTATCTGCTTGGATAATAATTTCTCTTCTTTGAATTGTTAAATATGAAGAAATATAAGTTATCTCATAGTTTTCATTGTTCAAAGTGGAAGAGATTAAATATCTTCCGGTCTTTTCATACGCCTTATCATCATTTTCTGTAACAGGTTTTTCTCTGTCAAGTGAACCTTCTAAAACATCTCCGTTACATAATTCTTGAGAAAGAGTATATGTTAATTCTGGATCTTCATCTCCATATACTTTTGATACAGCGTTAGCAGTAATGACAAGCGGTCTTTTCTCAATTATAAACTTCCCTTCAACAAAACTTATTTCATAGTTATCATTTGCAGTCAAATTTCCTTGACTAACTATATATTCGCCCGGCTGTTCTCCCTCTTCTCTACACAGAGCTCCAAAGAGAACATTCTCGTTTTTTAAATCTCCTTTTGTGATTGTGTAAGTCAATTCACTGTCTTTATTCCCGTATTTTTTCGTAACAACATCTGCGGTTATTTCAATGCTAACTTTTAGCACATTCAATTTTCCGCTTTCAAATGTAAGTATATAGTTGTCTCCCAGAGAATAATCTCCTTGGTTTATTATATATTCTCCAACACTTTCACCCTGAATTCGAATCATATTACCCTTTTCTATGTTTTCGATTTCATCGTCGTTTCCAAGTTCTCCATTAACAACTGAAACAGTCCACTGAGGGTCTTTCTCGCCATATTCCTTATATTTATCATCCGCTTTAATAGTTATTTCACGAGGTTTTATCTCAAGTTTCCCTTCAACGAAGGTTATATTATATCTTGGATCATTCAATGTTGTATATGAGATTATATATTCTCCAACATCCTCTCCATATATTCTCTTAAGTTTTATTGAAAGAGCATCTTCGTCAAGTTTGTTTTCAGTAATCTAAGTAAATTCAGGATCTTCATCTCCATATATTTTCTCAGAATTATTTACTTCAACTCTTATATCTCTCTTTTGGATGATTAAATAATCTTCAACAAAATTCTTAATTACATAATTTTTAACACATCCTAATGTTCCAATCTTAATTGCATATCTTCCCGGAACTTCTCCTTCTTCTCTTGAGAGTTCCCCTACAAACAAGCCGTCTGCACTATCATTATATTTTAATTGGGAAGGGTCAACTATCTCATAGGTAAATTCTGGATCAGAATTTCCATATATTTTTTCTAATTTAAGAGCTTTAACAGAAATATCAGCTTCCAAGATTGTGTAATATGCTTGTTTTTTGCTTATAATATTATAATTTTTATTGTTTTCATTTGTTATATCATTTAAGAAAATTTCATATTCTCCAGCATCTCTACCTTCTTCTCTCAAGAGTGTTCCAAACAAACTTTCGTCTTCTAAAATTCCCTCTATATCATAATCCAGTTGAACCTCTTCATCCCCATAAACAATCTGTTTATCGTGAGGCGTGATAAAGACATCTTTTCTCAAAATTTTGCCTTTTAAATCTCCAACGGCACTTATAATCTCATAGTTTTTAAGTTTATCTCCAAGGAAATATGAAGTATTAACAATAACTGGTATTCCTTCACCCACATCGCAACTTTCAAATTCCATAGTTGCATTATATTCCAACGAGTCATCTCCAACAATTCCACTGAAGTAATAACTAAAGTTTGCTGTCTTTGTTCCGTCATAAGTTTTGTTTTCAATCTGAATATTAAGATTAATTTCCTTCTTATTGATTGTTAGTTTTGCCCCGTTAAATTCAACTATTTTATAGTTCGAATTGTTTAAGCTTCCAATCTCAATATTATATTCTCCAACATCTTCTCCAGACTCTCTGACAAGAGTTCCGTCTAGAGGCTCACTATCTAAAATATTCTCAACTGTATATTCAAAAAGAGGGTCATTGTCGCCATATGTTTTATTCACATTAATAGCACTAATTTTTATCTCTCTCTGTTTAATAGTATAGTTGGCAGAAGTATATTTGATGTTGTAATTTAAATTTGAAAGTTTATTTTTAATTATGTAAGTTCCAACTTCATTCGAATCGATCTCCAGACTTCCTTCAAATCTTTCTCCATCCAAGAGTCCTTCACATTCATACTCTAGTTCAATTGGATCTCCAAAAATACTCTCTTTCTCCTTCGCCACAACTACCACATCTTTCGGAATAATTCTTGCTTTAAAAACTGTATCATCTAAAATAAGATTATAGTTATCCTTTTTTGTTCCAACAAGAGCTGAGCTTAAGATTTTTAATTCTCTTTCTCCTACATTTACATCTGTAAATTCTACTGCTAAATCAACGTTAATATCATCTCCCTCAACAGTATTTGAAACTTCGCATTTTTCGACAATCGCATTTTTCGTTCCGTCATATGTTTTTGTTTCAATTTTAATTTCGTTAATTTTTATATCTCTCTTGACAATTGTATAATATTTATTTTCTGCAATAAAACAGTTATAGTTAGGATTTAGTTCATTTAAATTGCCTATATTAATTAAATATCTTCCTACATCCTCTCCAGCTTCTCTGCTTAATCGTCCTTGGATATTAGCTACCGATGATTCAAATATCAACACATCATCAAGTGAGCCATAGATTTTTTCAGCATCGTTAGTAGTGATAATAACATCTTTTTTTATGACCTTTCCCCTTGCTTCTGGAATTTTATCTAAATCTACTAACTTATAATATTTTGCATCTTCTCCAATAAGTCTTGGAGAACCTCCATAAATAATTTTCTTATCTTCCCCAGCGTTAGCTGTTTCATAGCTTACAGTCAATCCAGTAAGTTCAACCCTGTGTCCTTCTTCGATTCCATCAAGTTCAATTTCACAAAACACATTAGTTGTGCCATCATAAACTTTTTCCAATGCATTGACTTTGCTTACAAAAACATCTTTTTTAAAGAAACATTGAATATCTGGATTTTCAATTACTGTATATACAAATTTCTTGTTTGTATGTTTCACTCCATCAATCAGCCAATAATCAAATGTAAATCTATCGTTTGGATTTGCGATAAGAGTCGTCTTCTTTCCTAATAGGAAGTCGCCTTCACCGTAGAAAGTAGCTGGATTTTCAAAATTTGATGAAATTTTAACACTAATCTTTTCATTTGTAATTGTATATTCCTTATTCTCAGAGTAAATCCACCCCCCAGTTATACTGTCTTTTCGTGATTTTGCCTTGATTTTAATAACGCCTTCTGTTGCGTTTTCATCAACATACAAATAACCATCAATAATCTTTCCTAATTCTGCACCCTCAACAATCTCATATTGTATACTATGAAGAGCTCTATAGTATTTCAAATAATCAGATTGTCCTGTAAATGCAATAACATCATTGCTTCCACTCAAGCGAACAACTTGCCCAGCTGACACCTTTTGTGTTGTTTCTGTAATCTCTACGCTATTGATTATTGTTTTAAAAACTAACTTGGGCTCAATAATAGAGAAACTACAAGGATTGAGAATAGTCCCACGATCTGCAGATGAGAAATTAAATGTAATTAAAGTATCTGGAATAACTTGTATAAACTCAGTATCTATCCACTGAACATTATTAATTCCTCCTGTAATATAGTTAGATTTTACCCTTGATTCTTTGTCCTCTTGTGAAATTTTGATTTCAACGTCAGAGTTTGCTCTCTCAGCTTTTGTTATAATTCCAGCATTGGCTTGAACATATAGGATTCCTTTTTTTGCAAATGCGTTCATTTCTTCGGTCATTTTAAATTGAGCGTAACCATAACTATATTTACTGGATGCACCAGATTTTCCTTGAATAGCGAAATACTCTTTTACTTCTTGTCCCTCTCTGTTGATATAAAACTCCCCTTTATCCGAAACAGAGGCATTAACAAGCGTTGATTCATTATTTTCATCCACAAAAGCATTCGTCGGAGTTGTTCCAAATTTTGAAGTTAAGTAAATTTCTTCACCCGAAACACCAGAAATAACCGCTTGACTCGTATTTCTCTCTATAGGCATAAAAGCCATAAAAAAGCCAATGCTTGTTGCAAGCAAGATAAACATACTTAATAAGATTGGCTTTAATATTCTTTTCATTTTTTTCCTCGTGTTTTTTATCGTATGCAATGTAATGTTCAATTTCCTTGAGCGATTGCAAGAGCAATCTATGTTTTGCCTTATTCAAAATTTAAATCACATCGTATACTTTCATATAATTCTTTGTTTTCGACATATTCTGTCGCTGGTGTATTATCTTCTTGGTCATTTGTTAGAGTATAAATCCACATATACAAATCCGCATACACTCCCCAAGTTATCTGATCGTGAGCTTCTTTGTATACATATGGAGCAGGAACTTCAGCTTTTCCATTACTTGCCATTTTAGGGAGAATAACCCCTAAACTTGTAGATTTTACTTCTATAGAAAACATTCCTACACCCATCATTACGTAACGTTCGCCGTTATAGTTATAAATGAAATCTGGATATTTATTCATAATTCTAACTATTTCATCGTTTAAGCTAATTCCAAGACTATCAGTATATTGCTTAACAAAATCAATGTTAAATTCTTCCAAATTTACCCAGTTATTAATCTTAACATTTTCTCCAACAATCAATTCTGATTTATAATTTATATTCTGATTCTCTCTTACTTCAAATAGGATTGCACTGAACAACGCCCTACTAAGAATACTATTATCTATTTTTACTTTTGCAGGAATTGTCATATCTGGACTTGCACTTAATTGAATGCAGCTTGAAAGGAAGTTTCTCATAATACATCCTGTAAATAAAGCCTCAGCATTTCTAACTTCTACTCCCCAATATGCATTTTCAATTTTACAATTTCTAATTATAACTCCTGTTACTTTCTTAGCTTGAGAATCGGAGACTATTGTTAACATCTTTCCCGTCCCCTCTAAATCGCCTAGATTCCCACCTTCGCTAAATTCAGTTCCTCTAATATGTAAATTATCTATAATAATATTACTTGTTTTAACAACTAACTTATCATAAGCTTTTTTATTTCCATAATAGGAAATCTTATGTCCATTACCATAAATATTGGCTTTAACCTCAATACCGCCACTTTCTTTTGGTACAACAAGATCTGCTTGAAGAATTGTAGGGAGATTAGCTGCTTGTGCAGTTTGTAATTGTTCATAAGTATAAACATTGATTCCCTTTACTAACGTAAATGTATATTGAGAAATCATAGGATACATCGGATTAATCTGAACTTCGGGTTCTACTGAAATAGTTACCTTTCCCACTCCTCCTAAGAAGGTAACAAGACCATTTTCATCAACAGTTGCTAATTCTTGATTGCTTGTTTTCCAAACAAGTTTTATCCCTGAATTAGCTGGCTTAATTACTTTGATATTCATTTGATATTTTAATGTATATGGATTTCCTTCATTCTCTTTTTGATCTTTTGCAAAGAAAGTAGGTCCCCAAACCTTATAGCCTCCTATTCCTAAATCATCATCCAATTCATTATTTAATTCAAGTTGTAAATCACTCAAAACTGGAACGATATTGAAAGTTCTAGAAGTTGTTATCTCTGGCTTTCCAACAACTGAGGCACTGATTGTAACTTCTCCAGATCCCGATTGAGCTACTACAACACCTTTACTATCAACTGTTGCCAGATTTGGATTACTTGACTTATATTCAACTGTGAAAGGAGCAACATTAAAAGGCTCTCCGATCACACTAAGTTGAACTTTATATCCCGAGTAAATCATACTTGCTGTTTCATTGAAAGAAATCTTCTTTACTTCATTAGCATATTCAATGTTAATTTCCTTAAATACATTTTTGTTATATTCAGATGTAATAGTTACAATCGCTTTTCCATATTGACTAAACTTAACTATACCCGTTGAGTCGATTGTTGCACAATCGCTGACGATGGAATAGCTTAAATCTTTTTGATATGTATCAAGCGGTCCAGCTTGAGCTTGAATTGTTACTGTATCATAGCTTACAAATATTTCATCTGATTCAACGATTATATATGAACAATCTCTCAAAACTTCAACCTCAAATTTTCCAACTTCGATTGAATCTGCTTTAAGTGTGAATGTGGCAATTCCTCCGTTAAGAGCTTTTATTATACCATTTTCAAAATCCATAACTTGAAGTGTTTGAAGATTTCTACTCTCGATTTTGTTACTTATAGTAAACTCAATATCAACCTTATCCGAAGGGATTCTTTTTAAGATTGAAAATTCGTATTCTTCCCCCGCATTTAATATGAGCTTATTGTTTGTAAACTTAGTTTTATCAATCTCAATACCAACTAAAGTTCCTTCTGTATAATAGAAATTGAAAGATTTTTCTACGTTAGTATTACTCTCAGCAATAAATCTAACACCTACCTTACCTGATTTTTTAAAGAAAACTGTTTTACCAGATAAATATGCTACATCAGAGTTATTAATTTCAACCCTTATATTTTCATTAGATGCATCAAAAGGATAAACTCTACTCGTAAATGAAATTGATGGACTAGCAATTACTAATGAACCTTGGTAGCTCTCTAATTGCTTATCAAATGTAATCTCAAGATCGGTTACTGAGCTAACAAC
>CAMEYT010000023.1 GCA_945947685.1 uncultured Bacillota bacterium
TATCGGATTCTAGGAGAGTTATGAAGAGAATATTTTTAATAGATGGAAATAGTTTAGCGAACAGAGCATTTTACGCTTTGCCTTTTTTGACAAATTTAAAAGGTGAGCCATCGGGCGCGGTATATGGTTTCGCTAATTTACTTATTAAGTTAATTGTCGATGAAAAACCAGATGATATTATTGTAGCATTTGACCATGCAAGGAAGACTTTTAGAAATGAGATTTATGAGGAATATAAAGGAACTCGTAAACCTACGCCTCCTGAGTTAATTTCACAGTTTCCAATAATCAAGGAAATGCTCAAAAAAATGGAAATTACCACTATTGAGAGTGCTGGAATTGAAGCAGATGATATTATTGGAACGCTTGCTAGAGATATAAAAGACGCTAAAAAAATTATTGTTTCTGGAGATAGAGATTTACTTCAATTAATTGACGATGACACTGAAGTTTGGTTGACAAGAAAGGGGTTGACTGATTTGCAAAAATTGACAAACAAAAATATGTCAACTGAGATGGGTTTTTATCCAAAGCAAACAATTGATATGAAGGCTCTTATGGGGGATTCATCAGATAATATTCCCGGTGTTCCAGGAATTGGAGAAAAGACTGCTTTAAAACTTATTGATATGTATGTTACGCTTGAAAATTTATATAAAAATATTGATGAAATTTCAGGAAAATTAAGAGAAAAGTTAATTGAAGGAAAAGATTTAGCTTTTATGTCAAAAGATCTTGCAACCATTAGAACAGATTGTAACATTAAATATGTCCTTGATGGACAAAAATTTCCATTTTCTCAGGAAGTTTATCAGTTCTTTATAGATTGGAATTTCTCATCATTACTGGGAAGAAAAGATCTTTTTGTTGATGGAGTAAAAGATGCTAATAAGCATAAAAATATCAATAAAATTAAAATCAAAAATATAGAGGATGTTAGAGAGTTAAAGAATAAGATTAAGGGATGGCTTGGATACTCACTCTTAAAGTTAGAGTTTGCTGCGCAAAATGATGAGATTTATTATCTTGATTCTGTAATTTCAATGTTCGCTGAAACACTTTCTTTAGAGGAAGTTTTATATGAACTAAAGGATGTTTTTGAGGATGAAAAAGTTCTTAAAATCACTCAGTCTGCAAAGAGCGATATGCATAAATTAAATTCTTTAGATATCAATCTAAATAATTTTTTCGATATTGAAATTTCTAACTATTTGTTATCGGCTGGAATTAAGGTAAATAATGGAGAAGTGGAGCTGTCGGATTACTATAGAGAATACTTAAATCAGAAAGAAAAAATTGAAGAAAAGGGATTGAATAATATCCTATACAACTGTGAATTTCCATTAGTCGAAGTATTGTTCAATATGGAGAAAAATGGATTCCAAATTGATGAGAAAAAATTATGTGAATTGGATGAAGAATATTCAAATGCTATCGCCCTTCTTCAAAAGGAAATTTATTCACTTGCGGGAGAACCATTCAACATTAATTCTCCAAAGCAAGTTAGTGAAATAATCTTCAATAAACTAGGACTAAAATCATTCAATAATAAAAAGCAATCAACTGGAAGTGAATATTTACTTGAAATGGTTGACCAACACCCAATTGTTGCGAGTATTTTATCATACAGAAAGTTGAATAAATTGCAAACGACATATATTTCAGTTTACAAAAAAATCTGTGAGAATAACGGAAATATAATTCATACAGTCTTTAATCAAACTTTGACTTCTACAGGAAGATTATCAAGCTCTGAACCTAATCTTCAGAATATCCCAACACGAGATGATATAGGCAAGAATATTAGAAAGCTGTTTATATCAAAGTTTAAGGGAGGAAAAATAATTTCAGCAGACTATAATCAGATTGAGTTGAGATTGCTTGCTGATATGTCGGGAGAAAAAGAGCTGATAGAGGCATATGAACGCGGAGATGATATTCACTCTCTGACTGCTTCACAAATATTTAATGTTCCGATTGAAAATGTTACACCAGCACAACGAAGAGATGCAAAAGCAGTAAATTTTGGGATAATCTATGGAATAAGCGACTATGGCTTAGCACAAAATATTAAGACAAGTCGAAAGAGAGCAAAAGATTATATTGATTCTTATTTTATGAGATATCCAAAAATAAAGGAATTTTCGGATAATAATATAGAATTTGCTAGGAAGAATGGTTTTATAAAAACTGCATTTGGTCGAATAAGAAACATCCCTGAGATTAATGCTTCAAATTTTAATGTTCGTTCGTTTGCTGAGCGTGTCGCTATGAATATGCCTTTGCAGGGGACTGCCTCAGATGTTATAAAGTTTGCAATGATAAAGGTTTTTGAAGAAATGAGTGGATTAAAAAGTCAGCTAATTCTTCAAATTCACGATGAATTGATTGTAGATGTTTATCCAGGTGAAGAGGATAAAATCAAAAAAATTCTGAGAGATTGTATGGAAGATATTTATAAAAATAAAGTTAAATTGGTTGTTTCAATTAACGAAGGGAAGAGCTTATTTGACTGTAAATAATAAAATTTCTTAAAAAACAGCTTTAATTTGTTTGACTTGCTTGTAAAAAATAGGATATAATCAAATTGGTGATGAAATGCAATATAAAAGAAAAATGGGGATTGACTACGGGGATAAAAGAATCGGCATAGCAATGACTGATTTACTCTGTATGTTTGCCTCAGCATTCGAAGTATATCAAAACAAAGATATGGAAAAATCTGTAGAATACATCGCTAAGCTAGCACATGATAATGATGTTGATGAGATTGTCATTGGGCTTCCTCTTAATATGCAAGGAGAGGAGAATGAAAGAACAGATATCAGCAAGTTATTCGGAAAGATGTTGGCTGAGAAGAGTAAAATTCCTGTCGTATTTGAAGACGAGAGATTGAGCTCTGTAGAGGCAGAAGAAATTCTCAAGAAGTTTGAAAAAGACTGGAAAAAGCGAAAAGCAATGCTCGATATGTATTCTGCTCAAGTTATATTGCAAAGTTATCTCGATAGCGATAAAAGAAAATAAAAGGAGAAAATTATGGCTACAACAAAAAACACAACAACAAAAACATCTACAAAGGCAGTTCCAGCTAAAGCTCCTGCAAAGAAAGCAACTCCAGCAAAAACTGCAGCTAAAAAAGAAACTCCAGTTGAAAAAGAAGAGATTGTTAAAGTTGACTTATTGGATGTTCTACTTGATGAGAATAATACAGCACCAATCTTTATGCTTGATGGCAACGGAAATCAATTAAAATTCGAACAAGTTGCTGTTATTCCATATGGAGAAGATGATTTATATTGCATTCTTAAACCTGTAACAAAAATTCCAGGGGTTAAGGACGATGAAGCAATTGTATTCTTAGTTGATGAAGATGAAAACGGCGAAGCTATTCTCAAGGTGGAAACACGTGAAGATATCGCTATTTCTGTTTTCGACCAATACTACAATCTTGTAGAAGAAGAAACATTGAAGAATAAAAAGAAAAAATCGAGCGGAAGTAAAAAATAGTCTTATTTGAGTTATTGACTTGTAAATTAGTTGTATAAAATAAAATAATTTGCCTACCATATTACTACGAGGGAAACCTTGAAAAATGGGAGGTATTGTTATGTTTGGTAGAAAAAAGGCAAATGCAAGCAATGTTGATAATTGCGGAAGTGCATCAACAAAAGATTGCTCTGGTTGCTCAACAACAAAAACAAAGAATAGTTCAACGAATAGAAGAACAAAATAAAGTAATCGTTGAAAGCACTAACGTGATTTTGCGGACTGTCGCAAGATTTATAATTGTATTAAAGCAGCGGCTACTATGAAGGTAGAGGAAAATCTATCAAATATATCTGTTTGATGATATTTTCAACCTTGAAAAAAGAGGGTTTTCCTCTTTTTTTTAATACAAAATATTCTATTTTTTGCAGAGTATTTTTTTAATCATTGCATAGAATAGTTTTGGGAGCTTATATGTGGGAATATTCTATCAATGTAAATCATTCAAATAAAAATCTAGTAAAATTCTTATACTCAGCTGTGAAGAGATTCACTTCTGATTGTAATGGCTTAGTCGCTGTCAATGAACAAAATAATTATTCATCTATCTTAATTGGGGTAGAAGAAAGCTATAAGGAGCGTCTTCAAACTTTCTTATCAAAATGCATAACAAAGAGTATATGTTCATTTTATAAGAATGATTTTTTAAATAAAAATCTATCTCTTCCTTTAAATGATGAACTACTTGCACTTGCTTTTAGATATGCGATGATTAATTTTGACAAAGAAACGGATTACTATATTATCACGAGAAATATAGAATTCAATAAAGAAATATATCTTGATTCATTCTATAACTTTAAATTAAAAAAATTACAGGCAAAATGGAAAGAATTGATAAATTTAGCAAATGATAATAGAGAATTTTTGCTTGATAAGTCTGCATTTATGGATTTGCTTAAGTTTTTAATCGATAATATAGATATTTCAACTAACGAGATAGATATTGTTGAAAATGAAGAGGGATATAGGATTTTCACAAGTCAAGAGGAGGAAATTTTAGAAATAGGGAATAATGAAGATTTAGTTAAGACAGTTATAGATCTATCACCTCAGAAAATGAATATTTATTGTAATAATGTAAATAGAACAATAGATCTTTTATCTTTTATGTTTGAAAAAAGGGCGAATATCTATCTCAATAAAAGAGTTGATGAAGAGGCTTTAACTTTTTTAAGAAAATAAATAAAAATGCTTGACTTTTATAAATTTGAAGTGATATAATCAAAATGTATTTGATAAGCTTAGTTGAAGACAAGTAGCAAATATTGATGTTTTCAGAGAGAAGTCGGTTGGTGTAAGACTTTAACTAGATATTATGTGAAACCACTTTGATAATGATAGCAAAACAAACAAAATGAGAGGCAAGAAATTGCAATTAAGGTGGAACCGCGGTTATATATCGTCCTTAGAGTAGTAAACTCTAAGGATTTTTTGTTTATTAAGGAGGAAAATATGGAACAAAAAGATTTAGAAATGCCAAGACACTCAATGGCTCATGTGCTTGCAAAAGCAGTTATGGAATTATATCCAACAACAAAACTTACAATAGGCCCAGCTGTCGATAATGGTTTTTATTATGATATCGACCTTGACAAAAACTTGACTCCTGAGGATTTCCCTGCAATAGAAAAGAAGATGAAGGAAATCATTAATAAAGGAGAAGCTTTCAGAAGAGAAGAAGTTTCTAAAGAAAAAGCACTTGAATTATTTCAAGGGAATGAATATAAAACAGAAATTATTAATGAACTTCCAGAGGATGCCATTATTTCCTTGTATTATTTAGGGGATAACTTTTTTGATCTTTGCAGAGGACCTCATGTAGAAAGCACAAGAAATCTTCAGAATATGGGTTTCAAGATTGCAAAAATTAATGGGGCATATTGGAGAGGAAATGAAAAGAATAAAATGCTTCAAAGAATCTATGTTTATGCTTTTAAAGACAAAAAAGAGTTAAACGATTATGTAAATTTGATTGAAGAGGCAAAAAAGAGAGATCATAATAAGTTAGGTAGGGAACTTGAACTTTTTACAACTGTTGATTATATTGGACAAGGGCTCCCAATTTTACTTCCAAAAGGAGCAAAAATTATTCAAACCTTACAAAGATTTGTGGAAGATGAGGAAGCAAAACGTGGTTGGCTTTTGACTAAAACTCCATTTATGGCAAAAAGCGATTTATATAAAATATCTGGACACTGGGATCATTATCGAGATGGAATGTTTGTGATGGGAGATGAAAATAAGGATGAAGAAGTATACGCTTTAAGACCAATGACTTGTCCTTTCCAATATCAATGCTACTTAAACAAACCAAGATCATATAGAGATCTTCCTCTTCGTTACAATGAAACTTCTACATTATTTAGAAATGAGGCAAGTGGTGAAATGCATGGGCTAATAAGAGTTCGTCAATTTACGATTTCAGAAGGCCATTTAATGTGCACTCCAGAACAGTTGGAAGAAGAGTTTAAAGGATGTCTCGAACTTGCAATATATATGCTCAAGACTTTGGGCCTTTATGAAGATGCATCATATAGATTTTCTCAATGGGATCCAAACAATAAGGATAAATATATTGGGACTCAGGAACAGTGGGATGAAGCTCAAGGAACAATGCAAAAGATTTTAGATCATTTGCAAATTCCTTATGTTATAGGAATTGGAGAAGCAGCATTCTATGGACCAAAACTTGATATTCAAATTCGAAACGTTTGGGGTAAGGAAGACACTCTTATTACTATCCAGATTGACCAAATGCTTGCAACAAAGTTTGGAATGGAATATACGGATAAAGATGGAAATAAGAGAAATCCATATATCATCCATAGAACAAGTATTGG
>CAMEYT010000024.1 GCA_945947685.1 uncultured Bacillota bacterium
GAATCACACTCAACCTGAAGGGTGGTATTTTCATTCGGTCTATCATGTTTTACAGGAATCTCTACTGTTTCATCCATATTAAGATAGATATTCTTTGATTGAGCTGTTGTTTCATAAATATTCTCATCATTTCTAACAACATAATATATAGATACTCCGCAAGAAACAACAATAATTGCAACAGCGATATATAATAAAATTTTCTTCATTCTTCTCCCCTCGATTATTTAAGTTTTTAATATCATTTTCTGTAATGTAATATTCTAAATAAATTAAAATTTTGTTTGCTGAACGCAAACTGAAAGATAAATCGTGCTCTCATATGTTTGATTAACTATGTTAATCTATTCTTGTATAGTATACACCGCCACAACCATATTGTCAACCCCCAAATTTTTCCCTTTCTTCTTTGAAGAAGACTCTTTAAAACGCATATGAGGCACAAAAAACATATTGATTATCTTTCAATATGTCCTTATAAAAAGACTTAAAGTTTATATCCGTAATCTTTGTTTTATCAAATTGACTTGGCTCCCATATGTTTATTAACATAGAGAAATACCAATATCCGAAAAATCTCAAATTAAACTAGACTAGAAAAACAAAGCTATTTTTTACAGAACACAAATAAGACAAAAAAAGAAAGCAGAGCAAGGCTCTGCATTTGGCTGCGGAAGGCGCGTAGTTGCCTACGTAACTGTCGCAGACAGATGCTAGAAACACAGCTCTGCAAATCATACTTCTATTTAATCAGAGATATACAAATATCCGAAAAATCTCAAATTAAACTAGACTAGAAAAACAAAGCTATTTTTTCACAGAACACAAATAAGACAAAAAAAGAAAGCAGAGCAAGGCTCTGCATTTGGCTGCGGAAGGCGCGTAGTTGCCTACGTAACTGTCGCAGACAGATGCTAGAAACACAGCTCTGCAAACTTTTTTTGTCTTATTTTACATAAGTGTTGTTCCCTCTACACTCTCCACAACTTTTAATATATTTTCTTGCACACCTGTCAAAGCGTTAATGTAGAAATAATAGGTCGAACCGTTACGTTGTCCAACAAATTCATAACAAAGAATTTCACGAGAATACTCCAATGGAATAAGTGTTAACCTTCCCGGTTCGAAGTTGTAAGATGTTGGCAATTTACTTTTAGCAGTCTCTTTGGAAATTGTTGGCGTTGGCAACACTCTATTAACGTGATTTGTGAAATATGTTGTTGCATCATAACCAATTATCTCGCCAGAAGCAAGGTCAATTTTTACTTTGATTAAATCTGGATATAAAATAATTCCTTTTTGATTAGGAGCAATATTGAAATAACCATTATTATTCAATGCATCTTTCCAAACACATACACAGTCTTCAATGCCGTTTAATCGAACAAAATCTAGAGCAATTTTTTCGCTTTCTTCTAAATCAAGTTTCCCTAAATATGTATCTTCGCTAGCTCCACTCAATGTAACTAAATATCCACCAATTTTTGATATTTGAGCATATAATGTATTTTCAAGTTTTGTCATCAACTTAAAATTATATGTTATAATTCGTCCATTTACTTCTCCAATTAATTCAATAGACTTAGCTGATGGGAATAATTTTTTCATAACTTCCATAGCGTCGCTTTCAGATATCTCGATACCCTTCAATCCCTTAATATCAACATTCGTTTGAGAATCAGAGAATGGTCCATCATAAATCATTGTTGGATAATCTACATCTTCTGTTTTTATCTTAGAAATTTGAATTGTAAAAGAATTCATATCTCCTTCTGTTAAATCCATACTGTTTTGTAGGATAGAATAATTTTCACGCGTTTCAGTAATAAACTTATTTATCTGGTCTCTCATATCAGTCATAGAATCTTTAATTTTTGTTAACGTTTCTTCTTCCTCAGTAGACAATTTTGTTCCTTTTGCTACTTTCTTTGCTAAAGTATCTGTGTATCCACCAACTTGATTAATAAATCGAATGCTTTCCGATAAACTTCCTTGTGAAATTGGAAGGCCTGCAATACTATGTTCTGCAAGTTCAGAGTTGTTTGCAACTTCAATTAATAGTTTATTTTGCAAATCAGTATTGTCTGTTACAAGTATTTTGCCTAATTTAGTTTCAATATTGTTTACACCTTCCATTAAATCATACATATTACGTTGATATACATTTTCAAGCTGTGTCCCATATGTATTTGATGTCGATTGAGTAATTGCATATCCTATTCCTAACCCTAGAGTTGACATTGCTAAAACACCTGTAGCTATCGATAATCCAATTATCGTTTTATTTTTTTTATTTTGAGTTTGTTCATTGTTTTTATTTGCCATACATCCCCCTTAAATCGCAAAGACATGCTTGCCGATTGTTACAACTGTTTTTCGACTAAATATCCATTTACTTGTTGATGTGCTAAAAATATAATAATACAAACATCCATATGTAGAGTACCAGCCATTCAATGCATCTTGAGCAGCAGAATATGCTGTTGAATTTGGTTCCAGATTAATCTGTCCATCTTGAATCGATGTAAATGCCCAAGGTTGATAGATAACACCCGAGATAGTATTTGGGAAATTTGGACTCTTAACTCGATTTAAAATAACCGCTGCAACAGCTACTTGTCCTTGATATGGTTCACCTCTAGCTTCAGCATATACGCACTTGGCTAGTAAATATAAATCAGAGCTTGTATTCTTGTTTGTTGTAGAAGAAGTGCCAATTGTTATCCCAATTGCTTTTGCCGTTTGTGGCCCTACAATTCCATCAACAGTAAGTCCATTTTTCTTTTGAAAAAGTCTAACAGCTTGTTTTGTTTTAGGTCCATAAATTCCATCAACACTCCCAGTATAATATCCCCAATTCTTTAGCTTTTTTTGAATAGTCATTGTTTCACTTGTAGTTAGTGCTTCGACGATATCAGCTTGAACAAAGGACGATTCCTCCTTCGACGTAATTTGATATGTAGATCCGCACCCTAGTAGCGATGTTAATACCATAAGTGAAGCTCCCATACCTAATAAAATCTTCTTCATTTTCCCTCCGTTTTATTTGTAACTGATTTTATTATTTCCCAAATTTTCGAAATATAAACATTATTCGCGGAATTTTTTGTATTAGTAAAACAAAAAGCTGGATATACAACGCACCACCAATTATTTCCCTTCCCAGCCCCAAGTGCTAGAATCAATGAGTCATAGTAACCACTCTCTAAAGTAAGTTTGTCATAAGTTCTTGTAGGGAAATATTCACTTGAAATATAAGCTTTTGAAGTATAAGAATATCCCTCTGTTTTTAGGACATTATTTGCTATTTTTTCGATATATGCAAGATTTTTACTTATAATTGATTCTGCCTCATCTTTTGTTTCGGCGTCTGATAGAACAGGAATCAGAGCTTCAACAACAGCATCTCTAACTACATATTTTATGGTTTGGTCAGCGTCAGAGTTTGAGTTAGCACGAATATGAACACGTAAATAATCTGAATTTGTCATATTACCCTTAGGCGTTAATCCTACAATAGCAAAAACAGCTCCAATTATAACTATGCATATAACTGAAATTATATATTTCATATGTAAAAAACCTCCATTTTTGATATGGAGATTTTTCACAAATAATCAAATCATTATTCATAAGTTGAGGAGTAAAAACTATGAATATGCTCATTTTTTGTTTTTTTGGTAAAATAAAATTAATTCTTTGTTCTCAGTTAAAGGGAATAAAACATCTGGATTTTGTTCTGCAACTAATGATTCTTTCACATTCTTATTTTTAGCTATATCCCACAATGTTTGACCTTCCTTCCCGAAAATAATTTCCATTGCATAATCACGTTCTGGAATCTCATCGCTTATAGTTGCATCTGAAATAACGGCAGAAACTTCATCCTTATATAAATATACATTTACTTTCACTTTTGCATCATAAAATAATTCTCTACCTTTCTTAACCACCACATCAACATCAGTAATAACTGCCGTTGTGCAGATTTCAGCATTTTCTGGAAGTGAAGTTCTATCAGACAATATAAATGGAATCTCGATTTCAACAGCGTTGAGTGAAGACTCTTCATCATTTAGATATACAACTGTTGTGCGAGCAATTCCCTCTACTTTTAGCATATCGTCATCTTGATATGTGCTTGTAATTTCTACAGAATTTCCGCCATTGAATAATATTTTATCAACACGAGGCTTGTCATCTTCGATTACAAGGTTCCCCTCAATTTTTCCTTCAACAACTTCATTTGGATGATTTTTTGTCATTGAAAAACTAGCTGTGGTTAAACCTATTTCATTCTTTGTGCTATATAAATCCGCAACTACATCGACATCCACTTCATGATATGCTATTGCGCAAATATCTACAGGGACAGAGATTTGAACACGTGCGCCCTTTTCGTCATTATCTACAACGGCCTTCACTCCACTATATCTAACAAAAGCAAAAGCTTCTGCACTACTATCTCTGGTTACGCCCTCAATCTCAACTTCTTCTCTAAAGTTTTCAAAAACATATGCTGTTTCAAACTTATCATTCTCGGTTAAATATAACACTCTGCTAATGATTTCACCTGAAACAGCGACATAGTTAAGACCAGTTTCAACATCTTTAATAGCGGCTTGACTTTCACATAGCAAAAGTTTCTTAATTGGCTCTCTTGTAGTCAAAGAAATTTCTGCACAGATAGAAGAGCATTTATCTCCTATTAAGTGAATCACTTGCATATTCTCTTTCTTTAATGAGATATTCTCATCATCAGATGTGATTGTTTGTATTTCTTGGTTTGCTACAACAAATCCCATTTGCTCCAAAGTGTATATTATATTTATACTGCCATTCCCAACCTTGCCAACTTTGTAGTTTTTAACTCTAACTCGAATAACAGCTTTTTGTCCAGCAGAAATATTATTATCTTCAAACTTAAAAGAGAAAGGACAAGATGTATGTGTTGAACCGACTTCTCCTCCTGCTAACATATATAAAATGCAAGTTTCAATATCTCCTGTATAATTCACACTCCCTGTGAGCACTTCATTTGTTCCTAATGTAACATCGGATGATATAGTGAAGATTTTTTCAATCTCTCCTTCAACTGGGATACTGCATTCTACAGTGAATTCCCCTTTCGGCAATCTGTATTTTTTTGCCACCTGAAAATTATTTGATTCAAAAGCCATATTTCCTCCTCTAACTTCGATATCGTTATTATTCTATTTACAAAGTCGGTTGAGTATGACAAAATGTTTACAATTTTTAAAAATCGGCAATAATGATGTATATATAATTATGAGGAGAGAGAATGAAAAGATCAAATTTAGATTTAAATACAGTTAAGAATAATTTAAAAGAACTAAAGGGAACGTCCGTCGAGCTAGCTATAAATCGTGGTCGAAAAAGAATAGAAAAAGTTTCCGCTACAATTAAAGACATATATCCAAGCGTCTTTACAATAACAGCAAATGGTTCTTTACAAACATTTTCATATTTTGATATAATGTGTGGAAATGTGAAGATTTTATAATTCAAGCTCTTTTCTCATTTCATTCGGGGATTAATTTGTTAATTCAACCATGTTATTTCATAACCGCATCTTTGCCGCTTATTAAAAATACTTTTATTCAAATTTAATTGTAAAATAATTGGCTAATTTCAATACCCTAGCTAAAAGTATTTCATACACCACAATAAAAAAAGTGCCCTAAGCACTTTTTTTATTATAAAAGTATTCGAAGTTTTATCTGAGAGCGGCAATAACTTCTGCTCGGTTGGCTGCTTTATAAACGCAACTTCCACTAACTAAAATATCCACTCCCATTCCTGTTAGAAGTTTCGCATTTTCAAGGTTAACTCCTCCATCAACCTCTATCTTAAAGTTTAGTTGATTCTCTTTTCTAAAGGAATCAATTTCTCTAATTTTCGAAAGAGCATAATTCCCAAATTTCTGCCCAGAAGCACCAGGGGTAACCGACATAATGAGAATAACATCTACATCATAGCAGTAAGGCTTAATTTCCTTAAAAGTTGTTTCTGGTTTAAAGCTTATTCCCGCAAGACAGTTGCTGTTTTTTATCATCTTCAATGCGTTTACAAGCTCCTTTTTATCCTCAAAAGCTTCATAGTGAAGAGTAATAATATTCGCACCAGCATCAATGTATTTTTTGATATCATCTTTTGGCTGTTCGACCATTAAATGCACATCAAGATCGGAAGAGCACACG
>CAMEYT010000025.1 GCA_945947685.1 uncultured Bacillota bacterium
ATCCTGAATAGGATGCAACTTCATAGCCCATTTGTTTGAGTTGTTTTGCGAGAGGTGCGAGAACTTTCGCTTGGCAGAATGGCTCGCCACCCGAAAGAGTAATTCCAGTAGCACCCCTATCGCTTGCAATCTCTTTTAAAATGTATTCTGAAGTAACTAGTTTTCCTCCCTTGAAATCGTGAGTTTTAGGATTATGACATCCCTTGCAGTGATGAGGACAACCTTGCGTAAAAATTGTGAATCTTAGGCCAGGCCCGTCCACTATAGAATCTTTGACTAATCCAGCAATTCTCACTTCAAATTTCATTTTTTCTCCTAGTCGAGTTTAACTCCGTGTTTAACTCTATCATGTTCTTCGGCTCTCTTGCCGTTGTTAAATCTATCAAGTGTACCAACGAGATATCCAGTAATTCTTCTGATTCTCTCGAATCCGACGTATCCATCTTCTTCCTTTCTTCCGCAGTGAGGACAAGTATCACCTATTATACCATTATAGCCACAGATAGGGTCTCTATCAATAGGGTGATTGATCGCTCCATATCCTATTCCAGCTTCCTTCATATGGCGGATAATTTTTTCGAATGCATCGAGGTTAGTTGATGTGTCTCCATCGAGTTCGATATATGAAATGTGTCCACCATTTGTAAGTTCGTGGAAAGGCGCTTCTTTGTCAATCTTGTCGAAAGCGGAGATATTGTAATAAACAGGAATATGGAAGGAATTTGTATAATAGTCTTTATCTGTTACGCCAGGGATGATTCCATATTTCTTTTTATCAATTTTAACAAATCTTCCTGAAAGACCTTCAGCAGGAGTTGCAATCAATGAGAAGTTAAGTTTGTATTCTTGAGCTTTTTTATCATAAAATTCCCTCATATGTTTAACTATTTCGTAGCCTAAATCCCAAGATTTTTGACTTTCACCATGATGTTTTCCTGTTAAAGCGACGAGTGCTTCAGCGAGGCCGATAAATCCGCAAGTTAATGTGCCGTGTTTGAGGATTTCTGCAATGCTATCATTTGGCTTAAGTTTTTCAGAATCAATCCATACTCCTTGTCCCATAAGGAAAGGATAATTTTTAACAACTTTTTTACTTTGCCATTCCAGTCTATGGAGTAATTGATTTGCAACTAATTCCATTTTTTCGTCGAGTAGTTTATAGAATTTCTTCATATTTTTATTTGATTCAATGGCAATTCTTGGAAGATTAATTGAAGTAAAGCTCAAGTTTCCTCTTCCGAAAGTTATTTCTCTTGTTGGGTCATATGCGTTTCCCATTACTCTTGTTCTGCAACCCATATATGCAATTTCCGTTTCAGGATGGCCTGGTTTATAATATTGCAAATTGAAAGGAGCATCAATAAATGAGAAATTAGGGAACATTCTTTTTGCACTAACTCTAATGGCTAATTTAAACAAGTCGTAATTTGGGTCGCCAGGGTTGAAGTTTACTCCCTCTTTTACCTTGAAAATACTGATAGGGAAGATAGCTGTTTCTCCATCGCCCATTCCTGCTTCTACAGATAGAAGGATGTTTTTAATAACCATTCTTCCTTCAGGAGTTGTATCTGTTCCAAAGTTGATTGATGAGAAAGGAACTTGTGCTCCAGCTCTTGAGTGCATTGTGTTAAGATTGTGAACTAAAGCTTCCATTGCTTGATAAGTAGCGTTATCTGTTTCAGAAAGAGATTGCTTTCTTGCAAAAGCTCTTATTTTATTATAATCCACATCGCTTAATCCTGAGAATATAGCTCTTTCTTTCTTGTCATATTCTTCGTTATTAGCAATAGTTGGAACGAATCCTTCTTTTTCCATTTGAGAGAATTTATTTTTGATATCTTCCTCTGTCATAGATCCACCGACAACAAGGTTATATGCTTTGATAAAATTTGTTCTATAATTCTTTTTATATGTCTTTCTGACACCTATAGCCATTCCATAATCAAAATTTGGGATGCTCTGTCCACCATGTTGATCGTTTTGATTAGCTTGAATTGCTATGCAGCCTAGAGCGGCATATGTTCTAATATCATTAGGTTCACGAACAAATCCATGACCTGTTCCAAATCCGCCTTTAAAAAGTTTAACGATGTCAATTTGACAGCAAGTTTCTGTCAAAGTGTAAAAATCCATATCGTGGATGTGAATGTCTCCATTTTTATGAGCGGCTGATTCTTCTGGGGTTAAAACAAATTTGCAGAAATAGTCTTTAGCGCCTTCAGAACCAAATTTCAACATTGTTCCCATAGCTGTATTTCCGTCGATGTTTGCATTTTCCCTTTTGATATCGCTATCGGAAGTTGAAACATTGCAAATCTCGTCATACACTTTCATCAAATTTGAACTCATCTCACGAATTTGATTTCTTTTATTTCTGTAGAGGATGTATGCCTTTGCGACATCTTCAAGCCCTGATTTCATAAGTGCTTTTTCTACACTATCTTGAATTTGCTCAACAGTAGGATTCTCTTCATCAAATTTTTTGTTTAAATCATCTTCAACTATTTTTGTAACTTTCTTGATTTTCTTGTAATCACTTGCTCCTACAGCGTTCATTGCTTTTGCAATGGCGTTTTCGATTTTTGAAGCATCAAATTCAACAATTCTTCCGTCTCTTTTTATAATATTCTTTGGCATATTTCCTCCTTGTGTCCCTTTTTGGATAAAATACAATATATAGTGTTAATATTTTTTTATTTTTTCCATATCTTGTGTTTATCTGCTTTTATAATAATATGTTGGATTATATTTGTCAAATGATTTTATTAAATTTTTTATACAAATTTTTCAAAAAATTATATATAGTTATCATAATATAAATTTCAGCTTTATATCTTTATTTTTTTGTTATAAAAAAAATTTAAAAAGGTTTTTGACTTTCTAAAAAATATTTTTTAATGAAGGGTAAAAAGAGAAAATTAAACAAAAATTGTAAAAAAACGCCTCAATATATTTGATATTTTTTTTAGAATATTATATTCTATAAATATATATAGGGAAGTTTGAATATTTGAAGAAAAATATCTAATGGGCCTATTAAAGGAATCTTTTATTAGAGGTAAAAAAGGAGGATTTATGTCAATCTCAACTATCGTTATAATTGTAGGATGGGTGTTACTGGGATTAATTCTAGTAGGTTCATTCTTTATTGGTTATAAAAGGAGATTTGTTCGTGGAGTAGTGAACTTCGGAATATCCGTTACTCTTGTTATAGCGGCATATCTTTTGACGCCTGTTATTTCTAGAGCTATTTTAGGAATTGGTGTTTCGGTGGATGGCACGACGAAGCCTCTTTCTCAACTTTTAATTGATATGATAAGTAGTATTAGTTTTGTGAAGACTTTGGTGGATACAACTCCTACTTTGGAGGTTTTCTTAGAATCAATTCCTATGCTCGTTATTAATATCTTAGTCTTTTTAGCACTATATGGAATAATGCGTTTATTGGGTTATATAATTTACAAGATAATCGATGTTACTTATCTTAAAAAGAGAGAGCAGAAGGCAAATTATAATGCTAAGAAAGATAAATGGCTGGGAGGCGGTTTTGGAGTTGTAAAAGGTTTAGTATTCATTGTTTTAGCCTTTGCTCCATTGACAGCACTAACGGGAATGTATGTAGATTTAAAGGATAATACACAACCTCTCTATACGGCTTCAACAGAGAACACAGCAAAAGCTTCTCTCAAGAGCACCACAGATATATTAGAAGAAACTGTTCCGATTGAAGTTTCCGAAGTAATAGAAGGATATAACAAAAGCGGTATTGGAATCATTTCAAAAATGTTCGGGTTGGATAATTTTATATTTGATGAACTCGTTAAATTTAATGTAGATGATGAGAGTATTATGTTGAGAAAGGACACTCTCAATTATGCTGTTGTGTATAATACAGCTTTAGAGATGTCAAGAGCCATTCAAGCATCTGAAGGGGAGAGCTTTAAAGAAGTTGATTGGGCATCATTAAATCAGTATATGGATAGGATTTTTGAGAGTGGTTTGATTAAGGGATTAGGAACAAACTTAGTCGGAGATTTTATCAAAAATTATGATAAATATACAGAACTTCAGCTTGATGATTATAAAGATATATTAGATGCACTTGCTCAATCGTATGACGATGAAACAGTAAAAGATTATTTCTTAAACGATTTGAAACAAGCATATAATATATTTGCTGTTGCAGGAGAGGAAGGCGTTTTGGATGTTGTAATCCTAGATAAAACTTCAGATACAAAGGAGAAAGTCAAGAAGATATTTGGAGAAGGAAACAAGGAAGCTATCTTAAAAATGGTCAACTGTGTGCTTGATATGAACATCCTCAAAGATGCTATTTCTCCAATATTAAAATTAGCGACAGATAAGATTGACTCAACTGAGATTGACCTCAAAGATTCTTCAACGAAAGTCAGCGATTGGGGTAAATTTAAGACAAATATTTTAAATATCGTTGGAAGTGTGATTGATGTAAATTCACAGATTGCAATTACAGATATTATTGATGACTTTATGATTGTTCTCAATACTCCAGAAGAAAAGGTAGATAAAACTTTCGATTATGTAGGAAAGATGTTAGATAATATCAATGAAATAGAAGTATTTAGAAAGGATAATAAATCATTTATTCAAAGATTCTTAGAAAGTAACAATTTGGAAGATATGCTTGTTGTCCAAGGTGAGCCAGAAATTAACACTTATGCAGAGCTGTTCAATTATTTGAAAGATCCAGCAAAAAATATGCTTAAGATTGATTTATATGAATTGCTAAAAGATGAAAATACTGAGTCAAAAGACTTGATAATGCAGATTGCTAAAACTTTGTCCGAAGATACAAAAGTTGTTGACGGGAAAAAGGAATATTCTCAACTCTTGACGGATATTTTAACAAAGCTATATAAGGCAGATGGAATTAGGAATAGCTTCTTTTCTGAAATTACAGATATGATTGCTAGTGCTAGATTTATTAATTTAGATGAGTTGGATGTTTATACAGGAACCGGCGAGAATAGAAAACTTGATTTTGATGCTTCATATAAAAATTGGGAGTATGATGCACAGAAGATTTCACAGGTGATGATAGAGGCATACGAAACTAAGATTGGTGAGGGTGAAGCTACTAGGTCAGTTTTGGAAGCTTTAGTTGTGAAGAAGGAAGATTTCAAGAATATCATTTTGCAAATGGAATTGGATAGTTTGGATAATATTCTTGAGCCACTACTCTATGCAAAGAGTATGAAAAAATTAATAAACGATACAATGACTCTTATTTCAACAAATGTCAATAAGGTTACTGGGGCAACAACAGTTTTGACAATTAATGGAAAAACTCTTGTTGAAGGAGCAGCAGAAGACCAAACAAAAGAACTTGTAAAGATTATCAAAGCTCTTGTAAATATTATGCCTAAAGATGGGACAGACATTGTATTCCCAGATCCAGATGACGATACAATTATTCCAAATGTAACATACTCACAAATTGGAGCAGTTATGGATACAATTAAGCTCAATGCATATAGAGTTGAGTTAACCGCTGCTGAAGCAAATAAAAAGACCGAAGTTGGAGTATTTAATGAGATTTTCAGTGATTTATTCACATATATTAAGAACAACTATCCAGAAGTTGTAGCATTGATTGGAACAAAGAATCCTTGGGAAATCAAATATACGGAATTATTCACAACAATTGAGCAAATGCAAGAAGCAAGAAGTGAGGTTAAATTCTTTGAAGATTTAGATACTATAGTTGTAGATGGAAGCATTGATAAAGATAAGGTTAAAGATTTGCTTGATACTGCTTTTGATTATTCATCAATAGCCGACCCAGCAGAGGCAGAGGCTAAGAAGAATGCCGATGAGCAAAAAATTACAGAGATTATTAATAATGCAACAGAAAGCGGAATTGAAGTGGAAATTCCAGAGGAAGATAAGGAAGAAATTGCCAACACAATTTCTAGTATTTCCGATGATAAGATAAGCCCAGAACTTAAAGATAAATTGAAGGAGTTCTTGGGATTAACAGGATTAGGAGAATAATGAAATTTAAGCATATACCAGTTTTGTTAAATGAAGTTATTGACGGGCTTGCGATTAAATTAAATGGAGTCTATGTTGATTGCACAATAGGAGGTGCAGGGCATTCATCTGAGATTATAAA
>CAMEYT010000026.1 GCA_945947685.1 uncultured Bacillota bacterium
CAATGCAGAGGCTAGCCCTAAAGCTATTTCGAGGAGAACCAGCTATATCCCGATTCGATTGGCGTTTCACCTCTAACCACAAGTCATCACCGACTATTTCAACAGGCGTGTGTTCGGTCCTCCACGGTGTGTTACCACCGCTTCAACCTGCTCATGGTTAGGTCATCGGGTTTCGGGTCTACAACATGCAACTAAACGCCCTATTCGGACTCGCTTTCGCTTCGGCTCCGTGTCTTAAACACTTAACCTTGCTACATGCCGTAACTCGCCGGCCCATTCTACAAAAGGTACGAGATCAAACTAGCTCTTCATAGAGCGTCGTCCTTTCTCTGCTTGTAAGCATACAGTTTCAGGTTCTATTTCACTCCCCTCCCGGGGTTCTTTTCACCGTTCCCTCACGGTACTATTCGCTATCGGTCACTAGGTCGTATTTAGCCTTACGAGATGGTCCTCGCGTCTTCACACCGGATTCCACGTGTCCTGTGCTACTCTGGATCCCTCAGAGGAGACTTCAATTTCGGTTACGGGACTATTACCCTGTTTCGTGCAGTTTTCCAACTATCTTCACCTATCGTCATCTCATCTCATTATGAGGTCCTAAACCCCTAAGGTGTTTCCACCCTAGGTTTGGGCTCTTGCAGTTTCGCTCGCCACTACTACCGCAATCGTTTTTTTACTTTCTTTTCCTCCGCTTACTTAGATGTTTCAGTTCAGCGGGTTCCCCTTATAACATTATGAATTCATGTTATAATAACACCGTATTAATGGTGCTGTGTTGCCACATTCGGATATCTACGGGTCACAGATTATGTGCATCTCTCCGTAGCTTATCGCAGCTTATCACGTCCTTCATCGGCGCCTAGTGCCAAGGCATCCCCTATATGCTCTTTGTAGCTTAATCATATTGATTGGATTTTCTTAGCATTTTCACATTTTTATGTTTCTTGTTTTTTGAACTTAGCGTAAATTGAATATGCAAATATTTGTATTACTCTTTTCGTATTTCTACGATTTAAGTTAAAACTGATATTTGACTTCATCACAAATCCTTATATTAAGAATTTGTTTTTACTTTCTAATATGTAGTTGTCAAGGTTCTATGCTGACTCCGTTTCCTAACTTCTTGCTGTCAGCATTGTTATAATATCACAAAGGCTTTTTGAAAGTCAACAATTTTTTTAAAATTTTTTTAATTTTTTTTTGTTTTTTTTGATTTTTTTAACTTTTTTTGAAAAAAGAAACAACAACCCTTCCGGGTGTTCGCAAAAATAACCGATTTTTGACTAAAAAAAAGAAAAAAATAACTAAAAAATAAAAATATAAAAAAATAAAAAACTTAAAATTCTTCTATAAAAAGAGATATTTTTTACTTATAATGACCTCGACTGAATCCCCTTAAAGAAAGAATATGTCCTTTCTATACTTAAAAGACAATTAAGGGATATAATCTGCTTCAATGATTTCATAACTTTCAAACAAACTATTATCATTCATAATTTTATCACTACCCACATTCTAATGCATACGCATATCATCCTATGAAGACAACATTAAAATAAAAGGTAAAATGATTTTTTTTGCTCTTACTATTATGATTTATTATTATTAATATATAATATTATATATAATATATACGCGTAGACAAGAGATACAACTGCTATGATGTATAAATAAAAAACGACCTTGATTAAATTTTTAGATTATCAAAGTCGTTTTCATATATTATTTTAGGAAATTCTTTAATTTGAATATCATTAAAGTCTATCTTGAAGCAAACGAATAAGTTCTTGCAAGCTTTGCTCAGTTTTAGCATTGCTTTCTGCTGAAGATCGAAGGTATGTTCCTTGCTCTTTAGCTTCATCTTTCTTAATATCATCTTTTTGATCTTTAGTTCTTAAGCCCTTTGGAACATCCGCCGCTTTAGTAGCGCCATAAGGTAAAACAACAGACTGGAAGAATGTCTTGAATGAATCTTTTTCGGTGTCCCCTATTATTTTGCTAGCTCCAGTAACCTTTCCAACCGTCTTCAAGCTCAACTTGGAAATATCAACAAATGCTTGTCCCACACCTTTCCAAGTTTGTCTTGTATCAATTGTTCCATCTTCTTTTCTCTTCACATCAGCATTCATTGCAAGGGCAAAGCCTCCTGTAACACCACGTCCGACTTTCTTTACTCCTTGTCCAACTTTAATCATACCTTGACTGAATTTGCTATTTTTAAAAGCTTCCACACGTTGAACTCTATTATCATGTCTTTCTTGTCTTTTTAGTTCTTTAGCTTCTGCTTTATCTTCCTTTGCACGAAGAATTTCATTGTCCCTAGATGTATCGTGTTTATCTAAGCCCAATTTCTTTCTTTCTCTCTGCATATATGCTTCTTCGCTCTTATGCTGGCGTTTTGCTTGTCGATATTGTTGATTAAGAAGGTGATTCTGCCAAGCCTGTGTTTCTCCAATCTTGCCTGCAATACCTGCTCCTGCTGCGATTGCACCCTTACCTAGTCCTATTGCTCCACCGACACCAAACTTAGCTACTTTAACTCCTACAGTAGCAGCTCCAAGAGTTTTTTGTAATCCCTTTGATGCCAGCTCCTTTGTTGCTTTCATTGTATCTGCACCTGTTGCGTTTGCATCTCCTCCGCCAATAAATCCAGATAACATTTTTATCAATCCTTGAACCATTGTCAAACCTGCAAGCATAATTATAGTATTCAACAAAGTATCAAGCACAACGTTATTAAAGAAGGACAATGAATTCAAGAATGGCAAAATTAGGAAAAATATATTAATTCCAATAATTGCTCCATATGCCATTAAGGTGTCAGATAAGAATTGTTTCTTCCATTGTTTGAATGCATTTCCATCATCCAGAGGTGCTATTCCTATCAATGGAGGGAAAACAAAGAATAATGCTAACATCCTTATAAGTCTTGTAATCATTCCAAAAGTGATATTCCCCATAACAATTAAGAAAGCAATGATACCTGCATAACCTAAAAGGAAGTTAAATGCCCACAAGTTATAATAATACCAAACAAGCCCAACATTATATTTAGAGAAGGAATTTATCTTTGCTAATCTTGCATTTATTATTGCTCCATAAGGACTGATGAAGGTTCCTCCAATAGCCCAAGATGCTTCATCCCCAGATATATTCTGTCCTCTTGGGTTCTTTACTCTAAGAGCATTTGAGAAAGCAAAATCGATTTGACTTGCAACCTCTTCTTGTCTATCCTCTACATTAGAAGTTGTGCTAAAGAAAACTCCCCAGTTATCCCAATGAGTATTTTCTTTGCTTGTAGTAGCAGTATAAGTTCCTAGTCGTACTCGATTACAGTTATATGCCGCAGCTTTAAACATTACACCTGAGAACGTAGTTGTTGAAGTATAATACGTTGCATCAAAGAAATCATAGCATCCATAAACCTTTGGCCCTAAATCTTCTTCATCGTCTTCAGAAACACTTCCTTCAGTTTTTCTACTCTTAGCATATCCTGCTTGGAATACATTTGAAAATTCGCTTACGGAAACCTCACCCCCATCTTCTGTAGTTTTAGTAACGGCTCCACTAAAGGATGTAATTCCATAACTCTGATCAGTCGTCAATGTATCTAATGCTTGTAATACGATTTGTGATAGATATAAACCAAAAATCGCAACAACTGGGACAATAGCCATAAGAGCTAAAGATTTTAACGAAGAAGCAATTATAGTCATAGGGTGCGACTTTTTTGCGTCATAATTATAATGTGCTTTTATTATAGAGAATATGGTTGTTAATATTAATAGAACACATCCAAATATAACCATAGACCAGAAAACTGTTGTTAATGAGGAATATTGAGGAGCTTTATCTATTCCTAATACTCCACGGACAAAGGAAACAACGATATCTCCCTCAACTGCTTCGCCATTGACATAATATACATCTAGCCCTGCCAGTTTTCTTATCAAGTATTGTAGAAAGTCAAGAAAGCTTCCCATACAAGTGTACAAGAAATACATAAACTGAGGAATGAATGCAAGTAAACCGGTAACAAAATCAACAATTTTTTCCCACCATGATGATAACATTAAACTAATTGTTCCCATTATTTCATTCCTCCTTTTATAATATTTTTCTTTATTATATCAAATTTTAATTTAAAAGGCAACAATACAATCATAATTACACCTTCTTTTTAAGCATCTCAACCAAGTTAAATGCCTCTTTTGTAAATCTCTCTGAGGCCTCGGCTGCCTCTCGAATGTTCTTAAGTTCTTCTTCTTTCTGTTTTTTAGCACGTTTTTCTCGCTGTTTCGTAGTAGCCCATCTTTCCATAGCTTTACTATCAGCACCAATAGACTCAATAACTGATGGATCTATTCCACCCATCTTCATTGCTTCTTGAGCAAACATCTTAGCTTGGTCTACGCCTCCAGCTTCAGCTATTTTGTCAATAACCGATTTAAATCCTGTTGATTTTGCTAATTCCGAACCGAACGCTCCTAAGAGTTTCTCTAGATTTTGTCCGGCCATTCTGAGAACTTGCATTCCTTGTTGTGCTTTTTTCTCATTAACGATTGCTTTTACTTCTGCTTTCGTGCGTTTTCTCATTTCTCCAGTAGATTCATCTTGTATCTCTTCATTTCTTATTGCATCTATGTCTATCACATTATCCAGAGGCACAGGTGCTACCGCCATATATCTTAAAAATCCTCTTGCAAGTTTTGAATTAAATACTTTACCTATTTTTAACATTGGATTTATCGATGGTTTTACTTTTTCTTTACCTTTTCTCTTCTCTGTATCTCCATCTAACCTTGTTTTTGCTAATTTTGATGTAATTTGATTGTTATTTCTCTCTTTATTCATATGCAGTCCAGTAGACATCGCAAATTTCTTAATAAGCTTAGCATTTATGCCTCCTGTCATAGCATATCTTCCTACCGAAAGTCCTAAAGTTGCAGTCTTTATTGTTTTTATAGCAGCGCCTGTAGCAAGGGTTCCCATTGAACCTTTCAAATCATCTCCCTCTTTTGCAAGGTCTGCCCCTCCAACAAATGATGAGACCAATGAAACTAGCCCTTTTATCATTGAAAGGCCGCAAATGATTACAATCATATTGAATAATCTGTCTAAGAAATAATTGTTAAAGAACGACATACTTTCTATTACAGGAATCAATAGAAAGAATAGGTTCATTCCTACAACTGCTCCATATCCCGAAATAAAGTAACTTATAAATTTCTGTTTCCATTGACTAAAGCCATTTCCTCCATCGAGCGGACTTATTGCGATTATCGGAGCTTGAACAACAAATAGCGTTACACAAATAATTAATCTTTTCATTAATCCGAACATTATACTAAACATTAAAGTTCCACAAGCAATAACTGCTATATAACCAATCAAATAGTTAGTCGCCCATAGATTATAATAATACCATACCAATCCGACATTGAATTTTGAAAAATGTGTTACATTAATAAGCCCACTAGCAAAAATGGCACTTGGTCCATAGTTAAACGACGGAATCATTGGTCCTTCAGCTTGCTTTTTATTTAAAAATTCAACTGTGTGTCCATTTGTTAGAGTTAAGTTATTCATAAAAGCACAATCTATTTGACTTGCCACTATTTCTTGAATATCGCCCTCTTTTTTTGTATAGAAAATTCCACAATTATCCCAATTTGAGTTAGAAACTGTCTGAGTCGCCGTATATCCTCCCAAGCGAACCCTATTTGCATCTCTGGAAATTAATTCAAAGATTTTTCCTGAGAATGTCGCGCTTCCTGACCATTCACTAGCTCCATACAAATCATAGGAAATATAATATGTTGCGTAGGCATCCCCTTCTTCTCCTACATCCTCACCTTTTTGATTTACTGACACCTTCTTTATTCGACCTAAAGCATCATTTTCAAAAATACTCGTTATATTAGAGGATGTTGGAGATTCTGTAATTTTATCCAATGATTGAAGAATTACCTCGGATAGATATGTAGAGAACAACAT
>CAMEYT010000027.1 GCA_945947685.1 uncultured Bacillota bacterium
AAGAGAAGAAATATATAGCGAAGTAGGAATAGTGTTTGATGGGATGCTGCATTTTGGGAGCATTGATTGTTTAGCTTATGAAGGAATCCCAAGAGGATATCTTTTAAAACTTAATTGTAATAAATCTAAGTTTGATAAAGGTTATCACGTAATCAAAGATATTAAAAAACTTACTTATACTTACAGAAAATGTCCTCATTGCTTTGCAAAAATGGAAGAAAGAAGTAAGTAGGGAAGCATATCAATACAGGAAGAATCCGCATACAATAAAAGTATGAGGGTTCTTTTTTAATTCTCAAGGAGGAAAGATGTCTCGACTTATCATAAACGGAGGAAATAGATTAAATGGAGAACTTGAAATTAGTTCTTCGAAAAACGCTTATCTTCCAATCTTGGCAGGATGTATCTTGTCGGACGGAAAGGTTACTTTACATAGATATCCCAACTATACGGATACAGATAATATGTGTAATATTTTAAAACATCTGGGTGGAAAAATTGAGCGCCATAATGATATATTAGAAGTTGATTGTTCTAGCTTATCGAAATATGATATTCCAACCGATTTGGCGATGGTTGTTAGGTCGTCAATTTTTGCATTGGGAGCAATTATAAGTCGGTTCAGACGGGCGAAAGTAGCATATCCCGGAGGATGTGAAATTGGTTCACGTCCGATTGATATTCATTTATCGGGGTTAAGACAATTGGGTGTAAAAATAGTTGAGAAACACGGATATATTTATTGCGACGGAAACAATATGCATAATGCGAATATAGTGCTTGATTTCCCAAGTGTAGGAGCAACTGAAAATTTAATGATGGCAAGTGTTCTTGTCAAGGGTGAAACAGTTCTATATAACTGTGCGAAAGAGCCTGAAATTGTAGATCTTCAAAATTTTTTAAATATACTTGGAGCAAAAGTTTCCGGAGCAGGAACGGACAGAATTATTATAAATGGTGTTAAAAAATTGGGAGGCGGGGAATACACTCCAATTAGAGATAGAATTATTGCTGGAACATATATTATCGCGTGTGCAATGTGTGGAGGTGATGTATTATTGAAAGGAGCAAATCCTTTATTTTTGCACAGCTTAATTTCAAAAATCGATAAATATGCTTGTCAAATTGAGTGCGAATATGATAAAATTAGGGTGAAAAGTTTAGGGAAACCTCTATCTTTAGGAAAAGTTGAAACGGCAGTTTATCCAGGATTTCCGACCGATTTGCAAGCACAAATTTTAGCTCTTCAGACGATTAGTTCAGGGTCTTGTATGATTGTAGAAAATCTCTTCGAATCAAGATTTAAACAAGTGCCTGAGCTGATAAAAATGGGAGCAAGCATTCATATTAAAGACCGAATTGCTATTGTCAAAGGAGTAGATAAACTATTTGGGGCGGATGTTATTGCTACAGATTTGCGAGGAAGTGCTAGTTTAGTTTTGGCTGGACTTTCGGCAGAAGGATATACGACACTAAATTCGACTAAATTCATTGACAGAGGCTATGAACGAATTGAAGAAGAATTATCTCAGTTAGGTGGAGACATTAAAAGGGTGGAAGATTGAAAAAAAAGATAATAATTTCATTATCAATTTTGTTAGGGGTAATTGCTACGGCTTTAACTCTCTGTTTCACTGTCTTTACTGTAAAAACTGTGGACATAGATTTTAGGACAAGCACTTCTTTGGAGTGGTCAACAGAGGAATTGATAGAAACAGCTGAAATACAAAATGGACAATGTGTTCTATTCCTTTCAAAAAAAGGATATGTAGCAAATCTTGAAAAAAAGAATCCTTATTTAGAGGTTATAAATATTGAAACGGTGTTTCCATCGAAACTTGTAATTCATTGTGCGGAGAGAAGGGAATTGTTTGCAATTCAAAATGAAAGTGAGATTATTTATTGTGATAAAGACTTTAAGATTTTGAGAAGGAGTTATGGGACATTTGATAGCTCAAAGGACAATCCTATACTCCTTAAGAATCTCACAATCAAAGGGGAATATGAAATTGGTGATTTCCTTGATATCGAAGAAAAGGGGATGAAAAGATTCCTATCTAGTATGGTGGAAAACTCAAAGACTTATCCACAGACTTTGGGTTTTTGCAAGGAGATTATATTAGAGAAGGTTTATAATACTCTATCAAATCAAAAAGAGGTCAATATGACTATGCGAACTTTTTCTGACAGAGAAATAAAAATCTTAAATATTGACTTATATTTGACACGAAAACTCAATTATGTATTTCAAGGATTGCCTGAGCTTTATGATTTGCTTGTAACAAATGGGGAATATACAGTTGAAGAAGTGAACAGATGTTCACTCGTGGTTGGGAACCAGATAACAGCCGTTGGGAATAATATTGTTCAAACGGACGAACTTTACATTCATATTTATCTTGATGGAGAAGTAATTGAAAGCGTGAAAAAGAATAAAAATTAATAAAAATGTATAAAAATTCATAAAAATTTTTGAAAAAGGTTGACAAAAGAAAAATATTATAATAAAATTATAAAAACGGAGAGGAGTATGATAAAAAGACAAGCGACTATTTTAGAAATTGGTTCTTCAAAGTTGAAAGTTCTTGTAGGTCGTGAGGGCATTAATGATACTTTTGACATCATAGATAGTGCAGAAGCTGAATATGATGGATATTTCGAGGGTGCTTTCGTGGATTTGGATAAGTTGAAGACGACTTTAACTGATTTGTTTGATAGCATTGACTATGAACGAAAGAAATATAACAAAAAAATTTATGTCGGCTTGCCTTCTGAATTCATTGGAGTTGAAAAAGTTGATACTGAAATTAACTTTGATATAAACAAGAAAATCAGACCGTCAGATATAAACGAACTATATTCTCAGGCAGCTTCGAAAGTATATATGGATGAAATAGAAATCATATCAACTTCAGCTATATCTTTTTCTATAGATGATGGGGGAAGAATTCTATCTGACCCAATAGGAAAAAAAGCTAAGAAACTCTGTGCTGAGATTTCAGTTGTTATAGCTGAAAAAGAAACAATTCAGAAGTTAAATGATTTGTTCTCGAATTTGAATTTTAGTGCAGTAGAATATGTTAGTGAAGCACTTGCAGAAGCTCTTTTAATTATCCCAGAAGAAGAGAGAGAACATAACTGCTTGATGATAGATGTTGGTCATTTATCTACATCAATTGTGTTTGTCAAGGGAAACGGAATTTTAAGTTTGACCGCATATCCATTGGGTGGTGGATACATAACAGGAGATTTAACCGAGGAATTTGATATCTCATATAAGGAAGCAGAAAAACTTAAAAAACAAATGGTAATCTCTGTCAGAGGTGATAGAGGAGATTGTTATGATTTAATAACCGATACAGGGGTAAAGAGAATAAATCTCCAAGAAGCAAACAATGTCGCTATTGATAGAGTTCATGAGATTGGACGAGCTATAAATCAAAGCATTGTGAACTTCTCGGATGAGTTTATAACATTTCTTCCAACCTATCTAACTGGAGCTGGAATAACTAAACTCAAAGGTGCGAAAGATTATCTTTCGAAATGCATAGCTAGAAACATAACAATAGGTGTTCCGGCCGTTCCTGGGAGAGATAAACCTGAGGAAAGTGCTTGTTTAGGGATTCTAAACTACTCTTTAAAGAGTAAAAATGAGTAAAAATATTGATTAAATAGTAAAAAAACATTTGCTAAATGTTGGAAAAAGAGATATAATAAAGTAAATTGTGAGGAGAGTTGTCTATGGAAAATAATTTATCGTTTGCTAAAATTAAAGTCGTTGGTGTCGGCGGAGGAGGAAATAATGCCGTAAACCGTATGATTGAAGCCGGGGTTGATACTGCAGATTTTGTCGCTGTTAATACAGATAAGCAAGTTTTGGTAATTAATAAAGCCCCTGTTCGTCTTCAAATTGGAGAGAGATTGACGGGAGGACTTGGTGCTGGAGCTATTCCAGAGATTGGACAAAAGGCCGCTGAAGAAAGTAAAGACTCAATTACTGAGATGTTACAAGGAACACACTTAGTTTTCATTACTGCTGGAATGGGTGGTGGAACAGGAACGGGTGCAGCTCCAGTTATCGCTAAAATTGCAAAGGAAATGGGGATTTTAACAATCGCTGTTGTTACTAAGCCATTTGCTTTTGAAAGCAAACAGAGAGCTATTAATGCTGAAAAAGGTATTGCTGAACTCAAGAAATATGTTGATACATTGGTTATAATTCCAAATGAGAGATTATTCCAAATCGTTCCAAAGAAAACTCCTATTGTTGAAGCGTTTAGATACGCAGATGATGTTCTTAGACAAGGCATTCAAGGGATTTCAGACTTGATTGCTAAGCCAGGAATGATTAATCTTGATTTTGCAGATGTAAGAACAATCCTAAAAGATAAAGGGATTGCTCATATGGGTATTGGCGTTGGAAAAGGTGAAAATAGTGCATTTGATGCTGTTCGCTCAGCAGTTGCCAGCCCATTACTTGAAACATCAATCGAGGGTGCAACCGGATTGTTGTTGAATATCAAAGGGGGAGCAGACTTAACTTGCGACGACGTAAATGAAATTGCTAACCTTGTAAAAGAAGTTCTCGACCCTTCGTGTAACCTTATTTTCGGAAATTGCATTGATGAAAATATGCATGATGAGTTAGAGGTAACTCTTATCGCTACTGGCTTTAAGACACCTGAAGAAAATTCAGAAGAAGAGAAAGTTGAAGATGTCGGTGAGTTTGGAAAGAGAAAAGAAGGCCCAAGTCTTAGAGGTCTTGCAGGACTTTCTAAATTGAACGAAGAGCAACAAAAAGCTGAAAAAGCAGACGAAGAGAAGAGACCTACTAAAGAAGAAAAACAAGCAGATGTAGATCCAACAATTCCAGCTTGGCTAAGACAACTCAGAAACAAGAAAAGATAATAATATCAAAAGCTCCATTTAACGAATGGGGCTTTTTCAACTATATTGAGGAGATGCAGATATTTGATAAAAGTTATAGAATCTCAGTTAAGATTGAGCGATATTCAAACTATTAAATATGAAAAATAAGTATTTTGGAAAGTCCTGATGATATAACAAAAACAAGTCGAAAAAAGTATAACGATAGTTGAAGGAATGAATCTCTTTATGAAACGCACATAAATTCGAGCGATATCGACAGTTATCGTTCTTTTTTTATTGGGAAGTTTTAAATGGAAGAGTTTATAATTAGAAAAAGAGGCAATAATGTATATTGAATATATTCTAATTGAAAACTTTATAATTGATTATTTTATCCTCTCTTGCACGGGAAGGTTGCTCAAGGAAAGGGGGAGGTTCGTTTGGTTGGGGAGCCTTTTGGGAAGTGTTATTGCTGTGCTTTGTCCTCTATTTAATTTGACAATTTGGAGTAGTTTGATTATTAAAATCTTTTCATCATTGTTGCTGACAGTTGTGTGTTTCTATAACAAGACTATTAAAAGGCTATTGCTTAATTACATAATCTTTTTGATGATGACATTTGTGTTTGGTGGAGCTGTCGAAGGAATGAAACAGCTAATTGGGTCTGTAACTTTAGAAATTGCACTTGCCGTGTCTTTTGTGGTGTTTATTGTAATGAAATTAGTCATAAAAGCGATGCATAGAAAGAAAGTTATAGATAGTTTTTCGGCAAGAGTTTGCATAATTGACGGAGATAAAAAAATTGAGGAACAAGGATATTTTGATAGCGGGAATTTGCTCTATGATCCTATAACTTCTCATCCAATTTGTCTAATAACTCACGAGGTATTTTGCAAGTTGTATGGAGGAGATATTATTAATATATTTTTAAATAATTATCAATAAAACTCTTAGCTTCCTTAAAATCAATTCCTAAGTCATCAGCCAAACCAAAACTACTAATACCATAAACAATACCAAAGTTTACTGCCTTAGCAGTTCTTCTCATATCCTTAGTAACTTCA
>CAMEYT010000028.1 GCA_945947685.1 uncultured Bacillota bacterium
GAGAGTGAATCGACTGCAACAGATAGTCCAGCTGCACCGAAAGCCATTAAACGTTCAGGTTCTGTGTCATGAAGAGCCATTTGTCCTCTTTCGTAGGCGTATTTATCGTGCATATAGTGGATTATATTCATTGCATCTACATATATCTTTGCGACCTTCTTTAGAATTTTGAAGTAAGCATCTTTAACTTTTTTATAACTTAAAACATCATCGGTTAAAGCTTCACAATCGTTTATAACTTTGACTCCCGTCATTTCATCATATCCGCCGTTAATAGCATAGAGGAGAGATTTTGCTAAATTACATCTTGCTCCGAAAAATTGCATTTGTTTCCCAATTTTCATTGCAGAAACGCAGCAAGCAATAGCATAGTCATGTCCATATATAGGACGCATAATTTCGTCGTTTTCATATTGAATAGCATCTGTCAAAATTGAAATTTTTGCACAATAATTTTTGAACTTTTTAGGTAGTTTATCCGACCATAAAACTGTTAAATTGGGTTCAGGGCTAGCTCCAAGATTTATAAGAGTGTGTAACATTCTGAAAGAGTTTTTAGTAACTAAGCTTTTTTTATCGTTTAACATACCTCCAATACTCTCTGTAACCCAAGTAGGGTCGCCCGCAAAGATTTCGTCATATTCAGGCGTCCTCAAATGGCGAACTAATCTCAATTTGATTACAAACTGGTCAATTAACTCCTGGGCATCTTTTTCAGTTAGAATTCCCTCTTTTAAATCTCTCTCAATATAAATATCAAGGAATGTTGACGTTCTTCCTAAACTCATTGCCGCACCATTGTTTTCCTTTACTGCAGCGAGATATCCGAAATAAAGCCATTGAACTGCTTCTTTAGCATTTTTAGCTGGTTGAGAAATATCAAAGCCATAGCTGAGTGCCATATCTTTCATTAATCCAAGAGCTTTAATTTGTTCACTTAATTCCTCTCTTGTGCGAATGTTAACTTCATCGCTAAAATCTTCATATTTGAGTAAATCTTTCTTCTTTTCCTCAATTAATTTGTCGATTCCATATAGTGCGACTCGTCTATAATCTCCAATTATTCTTCCTCTGCCATAGGCATCAGGAAGACCGGTTAAAAGTCCATTTTTTCTAGCCGCACGCATTACAGGAGTGTAGCAATCAAAAACTCCGTCATTATGAGTCTTTCTAAATTCTTTGAAATCGTTAAATCTCCTCTCATCAAAAGTCTTATTGTATGCTTTCAAAGCATTTTCGACCATTCTATATCCCCCATATGGGTTAACAATTCTCTTCAAAGGTTTATCTGTTTGAAGACCAACAATGACTTCATTTTTTTTGTCGATATATCCTGGTTTAAAAGAGTTGATTCCAGATAAATTCTCCAAATCTACATCTAATAATCCTTCTTTCATCTCTTTTTTTAATAAATCGTTACAAATATTCCAAATTTTTTTTGTCTTACTTGAAATGTCTGCTAAGAAAGTTTCATCTCCAGTGTATTCCTTATAATTAGAGTCAATGAAGTCAGAAACATTGATTTCATTCTTCCAAACTTGACCTTTAAAACCTTTCCATGGATTAAGTGTATTGTTGTCCATTTTTTTTCCTCCACATGTATCGATAAAATTTTACATTTTATATTAAAAATTGTCAACAAAAAACAACAACATTTTTAATAAAATATACTATATGTTGTTGTTTTTATCTGTGATGCAACACAATATATTGATATGTTTTATCAATATTTCTTTTGTATTATAATCATAAAAATTTAAATTATTCCTAAAACTAAGCTTGAATCATTGGAACAGTGATCATTGGTCCGATAGCTGAATTAATTGTTAAATTAGCAATGATAGTAGCAATTTGAGCTGAGAGCATTCTAGCTACAGGGCTTTTTGCGAAGTAATCTTTAGCATTTGATAAAGCGTCATAAGCTTCTCTATTGATTAATACTTCTGCACTCATCTCGACAAAAATTTTAAAAATACATTCTGGATTTGAAGCAACTGTTCTTGCAACTGAAACTTTAACTACATCATTGTTGAGTTCAGTAACAGTGATATCATCTCCGATTCTAAGGTTAACTGTTGCTCCCTTATCTGGTGTTGAAAGTCTTTCAAACTCGGCTCTTTCAAGCATTGGTTTAACATTCATATTTTTAATTACGTCCATTTTTTTCTCCTTAATAATTATTTGCCCAAAGACTTATCTCTAAACATAATCATTATATCATTTTTTTGCTTTTTTTTCAAGTAAAACTATATCTTTTTGTTAAATTTTTCTCATAAATATATTCAGAGGAGATAGAATCATCCAATGAAGAGAAATACTTTTTGTATTTGCAAACAGGTTCTCCCAAAACATCTATCTTTGTTACATACTTGCCATCTTTTTCATATTCATCAACAAATTCCATTCCACTCAGTAAATTATTCTTGACTTTCGCGGCCACCTCAGCATTTGGGGAATAAATGTATAGATAAGGAACATAGTTAGACTTCATATAAAAAACATTTGACCCCTCTCTTTCTTTAATTTTTACAATCTTATATCCAGCTTTTTTAATTTTTTGCTCAATGAATTTTAATAGAACTTTGCCTACACCTACTTTGAGATATTTGATTGAAACGACAATGGCTTGAATGTAAATATCACTGCCATTTTTATCTTTATCCGATGTAGTAATAAAGCCAGCGATATCATCTCCAATCATAGCTTTGAATTGAAGTTTTTCTTTCTGTTCGACTTGTCCCATCATTTCAATATAAGTTTCAGACAGAGGGAAAGGAATTAGAACATTTTCTCTTGTTTCTTGATTGTATCTATCTACCATAAATTTGTATAATTTTTTTACTTCATCAATCGTTTTTATAGGTGTAATTTTCATAATTTTCACACTCCTTATTAAATTTTAACACACTTTGCTAATTTTTACAAACGATTTCATCTAAGTAATGGATAATAAAAGAAGTAAAACAGGTAAATAAAAAACTCAACTATCACTCGTTGAGCCCTTTATTATCGGAAGTTTTATCCTCGTTGATATTTTCCTCTTGATTTTCTTGTTTTTTTTCTTGATTCGTTTCTACTGTTTCTTGGTTTTCTTTTAGTATATTTGTTTCATCTTCTGGATTGTTTTCTTGAAATGTATCAGTTTTTTTCTTATTTATAGAATCACTTGGAGTAGTTGTGTCTTTTTCTTCCTCAACATTAGTATTCTTCTTTGATAAGGTTGATAACTTTTCAGGAAATTTATATGACAATAATGCTCTTAATTTTTCGATTGAGCCAACTGAGAAGCAGGAGTTATCTAAAACTAATGCACTTGTTTTATTTAGATAGAGGAAGGTGTATTTTTTTGTAATCCTAACTCTTGAGAGTGATGAGTATGGGATTTCTGTTGTTTCTCTTCCTAATTCACTGACTCCATCTAATTTAATTACAGTTTCAGTGAAAGTATATTCAATAGTTACAGGTATAAATGATTTATTTTGTTTATAAAAGAGTAACTTTACGATTCCAATGTATACTGGATAAGCAACACATCCAATAACTAAAAAAGGAATACTATTTAAAACAATTCTTCCGTCTACAATTCTAAAAGAAACAATAATCAAAGCAATAGCACAGAGCGCGATAACCCAAGATTTCATAAAAACTTCTCTATTTTGAAATGCCACTAACATCTTTTTAGTGAGAGTGGTCTTATTTTTTGCTATTTCCATTTTTTCTCCTTTTCACTGACTAAGTATATAAAAAGTAGGAAATAAAGTCAATATTTTAACACATTAAATTAAAAATACATATTAAATATTATTCGAGGAGTAGGGATGAAAAAAGGAAAAAATTGCAAAATATCTAAAAGAAGTGTGATAGATAAGGAGGTAGTTCTAGGAGATAATGTGAATCAAAAATTGGAAAAAACAACCATATAGGGCCTTTTGCGAATATTAGACCACACACTGAAACAGCTGAAAATGTAAAAATTGGGTCATTTGTTGAAGTAAAAAATAGTAATATAGGAGAGGGGACAAAAGCGAACCATTTAGCATATATAGGAGATGCGACTATCGGTAAAAATGTCAATGTAGGTTGCGGTGTTGTTTTTGTAAATTATAATGGCAAAATTAAACAGAAAAGTTTTGTTGATGATGGTGTATTTATAGGAAGTAATTGCAATATAATTGCCCCAGTAAAAATTGGCAAAAGGGCATATATATGCGCGGGAACAACGATAGATAAAGATGTTTTTGAAGGAGATTTTGTAATAGGGAGAGTTAGACAAGAGGTGAAAAAAGGATTAGCTAAAAAATATTTAAATGAAAAATAAAAAAAGCTGCAATATGCAGCGTTTTTTTAATAATTAAGCATTAATTAATCTCCAAATTCTGTGTTTTACAATCATCATAATTAAGTCAACAAGCCATACGATTGTGAAGCCAAATATCAATCTGAGAAGTCCTGCAATAATACGTCCTTCTGAGAATCTTGTGATAGCTCCACAGAGCCATGATGTAAAAGGAATGATAGCTAAGATAACACTAACCACATATCCTAATCCAAAATAGTCTTTACGAGTTCTTTTAACACTTTTTGATTTTGCCATTTTTATTCCTCCTTTGATATTAAGATTATAAAACATTTTAAATAAAATGACAAGAAAAAAATGGATGATTTTTATACTTTTTTGAAAATTTTAGTAGAGAGGCGATTCAATATGATAAATCTATTTGAGTATGGATTACTATTATTATAAATATTTTATTGAAATTTTATTGTTTTTTGGACAATTTAGTGATATACTAAAATGTCATAAAAAGGAAGAAAAGGAAAAATGAAAAACGAAAAAATTAGAAATATTGCGATTATTGCGCACGTAGACCACGGTAAAACATCGTTGGTCAATGAAATGTTAAAACAAGGAAATGTATTTAGAGAAAATCAAGTCGTAGAAGACAGGGTTATGGATTCAAATGCATTGGAGAGAGAAAGGGGGATTACTATCTTAGCTAAAAATGCATCATGTATGTATAAAGATGTAAAGATTAACGTAGTCGACACCCCTGGACATGCCGACTTTGGTGGAGAAGTTGAGAGAGTTTTGAAAATGGTTGATGGTGTATTGCTTGTTGTAGATGCATATGAAGGACCGATGCCACAAACTCGCTTTGTATTGGAAAAAGCTCTTGCTCTAGGACACAAGGTTATCGTGGTAGTAAATAAAATTGATAAACCAGATGCTAGAGTTAAAGAAGTTATTGACGAGGTTTTAGAACTCTTCTTAGAATTAGATGCTAATGAAGAACAATTAAATTCTCCATTTGTTTTTTGCTCAGCTAGAAAGGGAATTGCATCAACAGATCCAGACATTTTAGGGACAGACTTAAAGCCATTGTTTGAAACTATTATTTCATATATTCCAGCACCAGAAGGGGAGGAAAAAGCACCTCTTCAAGTCCTTATATCTTCTGCAGAACACAATGACTATGTCGGGAAGTTAGCTGTTGGAAAAATTGAAAGAGGAGAAATTCGTGTTGGACAGAGTGTTACAGTTTGCAACTACCACGATACAAGCAAAAAAGTAAATTCAAAAATTGTAAGTTTATTTGCTTTTGAAGGACTTAAGCGTATTCCTATTGAAAGTGCAAAAGTTGGGGAAATTGTTTGTATTGCAGGGTTAGATAATACTACTATTGGGGATACAGTTTGCGGAGACGGAACAGTCGAGCCTATTGAATTTGTTAAGATAGCTGAACCAAGCGTAGAGATGACCTTTATGGTTAATGACAGCCCATTTGCAGGGAAAGAGGGAAAATTTGTAACATCTCGTCATTTGAGGGATAGATTATACAAAGAAGCTGTTAAAGATTTATCTCTTATTGTTAGAGATGG
>CAMEYT010000029.1 GCA_945947685.1 uncultured Bacillota bacterium
TGATACCCTTGAAAAGCGATTGGGAGAATCTTTCAAATTAGTTAATGACCGATTAGAATCAGTATACAAAGGATTGGGAGAAATGCAATCTTTAGCTGTTGGAGTTGGTGATTTAAAGAAAGTCCTAACAAATGTTAAATCACGTGGGTCATGGGGAGAAATTCATCTTGAAAGTATTCTGGAGGAGTATTTAACACCTGAACAATATGTCAAGAATGCAAAGCTTAAGGCAAGTAGCAAGGACTTTGTTGAATTTGCTGTAAAAATACCAAGTAAGGTTGACGGAAAAATTGTTATGCTACCTATTGATAGTAAATTCCCAATCGAAGACTACGGCAGACTAGTTGAGGCGGAGGAGAAGGGGGATATTGCACTTATTCAAACTTATAGAAAAGAATTGGAGAAATCTGTCAAACTTTATGCAAGAACTATTAGAGATAAATATATTGACCCTCCATATACAACTGATTTTGCTGTAATGTTTTTACCAACAGAAAGCTTGTTCTGTGAGGTTTTAAAGAACGCTAGTTTAGCTGAAACAATACAGAGAGATTATCGAGTAACAATCACTGGCCCTACAACTCTAACTGCTTTTATAAATAGTTTGCAGCTTGGTTTCCATGCATTAGCTATTGAAAAACAGACGAGTGAAGTTTGGAAAATTTTAGCTAATGTTAAGACTGAATTTGGCAAATTTGGAGATATTTTAGCTAAGACGAAGAAGAAAATTCAGGAAGTTGCTAATACAATGGAGGATGCAGAGAGTAAGACGAGAAATATTCAGAGAAAGTTGGGAAAAGTTGATGCTCTGCCATTTAATAACAGCACTGAAGAAGTTGAAATGAATTCAGAAAATAATGAGGAAGAGTAAATATGAAAATTGCAAATTGGGAAGATTATAAAATCATTGCTACTGGAGATGGAGAGAAATTAGAAAAATGGGGTGATATAACCCTCTTAAGACCTGACCCACAAGTAATTTGGAGAGCAAAAAGGCCACTTACAAAATTGCCAAATATAAATGCTAGATACTCAAGGAGTGAGTCCGGCGGAGGAGCTTGGGAGATTCTGAAAAAGTTTCCGGCAGAATGGCAAATACAGTGGGAAGGATTAAAGTTTATTGTAAAACCTATGGGATTTAAACATACAGGATTATTTCCAGAGCAAGCAGTAAACTGGAAAAGAATGATGGAATTGATTTCAAAGCAAGATAGAGAAATTAAGATTTTAAATTTATTCGCATACACCGGCGGAGCATCAGTTGCTTGTGCTAAGGTGGGAGCAAAAGTTACACATGTAGATGCAAGTAAAGGGATGGTCGATAGAGCAAAACAGAATGCTGCGTTAAATGGAATTAATACAATTAGATATATCGTTGATGATTGCAAGAAATTTATAGAGAGAGAAATTCGTCGAGGCAATAAATATGACGCAATAATTATGGATCCACCAAGTTATGGCAGAGGACCAAGCGGAGAGATGTGGAAAATCGAAGACAACCTCTATGATTTTGTAGAATTGACAAAGGGAGTTTTGTCAGATAATCCACTATTTGTCTTGATAAATTCATATACAACGGGATTGCAAGCAGGAGTTATCGCTAATATCCTTGAGTTAATCTTTGGCAAAGGTGGAATCGAAGCGGATGAAATTGGCCTTCCAACTGAAGAGGGGATTGTTCTTCCTTGCGGAAATTCAGGATTTAAAATATTTTAGGATATAGGAGAAAAAATGTTAAAAGTTTTACACGAAGACAATCATATTATAGTAGTAATTAAACCACAAAATATTCCTTCTCAAGGAGATGATTCGGGCGATGAGGATTTGCTCACACAGGTTAAAGCTTATCTTAAAGAAAAATATAATAAGCCAGGAAATGTCTATGTTGGACTTGTTCACAGACTAGATAGACCAACAGGAGGAATTATGGTGTTTGCCAAGACTTCAAAAGCGGCCAGTAGACTTTCAGAACAGATTAAAGAACATACGACAACAAAGATATATTATACAGTTGTAGAAGGCGAGTTAAGAGCAAACGAAGAGAAACTTGTAAACTATCTTAAGAAGGATGAGAAGAATAATATTGTTAAAATTGTTTCACAGGGAGATAGCGGTTCAAAGAAAGCTGAATTATATTATAAAGTTCTACAGACTGAAGGACAGTATTCCTTATTAGAAGTTAAATTATTGACGGGTAGAAGCCACCAAATAAGGGTGCAGTTAAACGGGATTGGACTTCCTATTTGCGGGGATGCAAAATATAATAAAAAGGCGTCTGCAAAGATGAAAAATCTTGCACTTTGGGCGGGAAGATTGGAATTTAATCATCCAGTTACAAAAGAGAGAATGGTATTTATAGCTCCACCAGACTCAACGAAAACTCCATGGAATAAATTTTTTATAGATAAATATTTTTTAAAATAGAAAGGGAGGAATTATGCAAGAAAGAAAGGATATTCCAGAAGAAAGCAAGTGGGATTTAAGTAAGTTTTATAGGGATGAAAAAGAGTGTTATGCACATCTGAAAAAGTTTGAAAATTACAAAACATTAATCGCAAAATATGAAGGAAAATTGTCAAATGATGATACTCTGTTAGAATTATTAAAGCTTGAGGATAAAATTTCTGAAGAGTGCGGAAGATTGGGTGTATACGTCTTTGTCAGACAGAGTGAAGATGTTAGAAATTCGCAGATTAATGAGCTAGCAGAAGAATTTGATCGCGTGATGAATGATTATTCTATGGCATCGGCATATATTGATGTCGAAATAGCTGATTTTTCAGATGAAAAATTAAAAGGATTAATAAAAAATCCTCGTTTTGCGGATTATAAAAGAACCTTTGAAAGTTACTTAAAAGCGAAGAAGCATATCCTATCAAAAAAGGAAGAAAAACTTATTTCTGGAATGTCTTTTTTAGGAGGATTTAGTGATAATTTTGATAAATTTGATGATGGAGATTTAAAGTTTAACAAAGTTAAAGATAGCAAGGGTAGAAGACACGAATTAACTCATTCTGCATATAGAGAACTTGCGGAGAGTAGAGATGCAACCTTGAGAAAAAATACTTACATTGAGTTTAATGGTGCTTATGGAAGATATATAAATTTCCTTTCAAACAACTATATCAACAAAGTAAAACAAAGTTGTTATTTTGCTAAAATTAGAGGATATAAATCTTCACTTTCGGCATCAATTTTTAATGAAGAGGCTAGCGAAGAATAATCGTCTTATTAAAAAAGTTCACAGCAATATTGACATTTTCTATGACTATATGGAAATTAAGAGAAAAATGCTTGGCCTCGATAAGATTTCTATTGTAGATTCATTTGCACCAATAGCAAAAAATGTATCTAAAAAATACACTTATGATGAAGCGATTGAATTGATAAAAAAAGCAGTTGCTCCTTTGGGTGATGAGTATGTGAAACTTATTCAGAGAGCCAAGGATGAGCGATGGATAGATGTATATCCAAATGCAGGGAAAGATAGTGGAGCATATTCAATACACGCCTACGGAATTACTCCGCTTGTATTGACAAATTTCACAGGAACTCTTGATTCTGTATTTACACTTGCCCACGAATTAGGACATGCTCTTCATTCATATTTTTCAATGACAAAGCAGAAAATTCAAACATCCGAATATGTAATCTTTGTTGCAGAGGTTGCAAGCACAACAAATGAAATGTTGCTGTTGAGATATCTTATGCAGAGAGCAAAGAGCACATCTGAAAAAATATATTATTTAGATAAACTCTTCAGCGATGTAAAGAGCACAATTTTTAGGCAGACTATGTTTTCTGAATTTGAGCAAATCACACACGCAATGTATGAGCGTGGCGAGCCATTGTCTAAAGATAAGTTGTGCAAAGAGTATTATAAACTCAATCAATTCTACTTCGGTGATAAGGTTGAACTTGTAGATGAAGTTAAATATGAGTGGGCAAGGATTCCTCATTTTTTCCGCTCTTTCTATGTGTATAAATACGCAACGGGATTGATTAGTGCATTGAATTTCTCTGAAAAAATTTTTAACGGCGACCTTGCAGCACGAGATAAGTATTTAGGATTTCTCTCAGCAGGGTGTAGTGATACGCCAATAAAAATACTTCAGAAAGCGGGTTGCGACCTAGAGAAAGATGAGATATTTGATGATGTTTTTGCATATTTGAGAAAACAAATAAAAACTTGGATCAATTTATTAAAATAGAATAAATAAAGAAACGAGCCTTTTTATGCTCGTTTTTTTGTATTTGTATTACTTTGATTAATTATCTTTTTTATTATTTTACGGAAAATTTAAGATATTTTATGTGCATAATTTAAATTAAAAATAGTATATCACTTCGTTAATTGACCGTTTCAATATTGGATATATGCACTAGCAAACTCTAATATAAACACTTACAGCCAGAATTGTTGTTATGATGTCAAAATAAATTTGAATTTACTATATAAATTTATATAATTGATTACTATTTGAGAAAAATAAATTGTTTTTTTACTTAAAAGAAAAAATTTGGAATATTTACTTTAAAGCATTTGTTCATAACTAAAACTGCAAAGTCATATATCTTTTTATATGAAATATGTTGGCAGAATTATGACAGTGATAGGTATGTTTATCGGTTCAGGATTTGCTAGTGGGAAAGAAATTGCCGTATTTTTCTCACGTTTTGGATTGTATTCCTACATCTTTATACCTTTTGCGTTTATTTTGTTTTTTGGAGGGGTTTTTTGGATATTAAGCCAAGGAGAGAAGGGAGAAGAGAAATTCAAATCTTCAAAACTGTTAATTTTTATATCAATCCTTGTAAATTTAATTTTTACTGCATCAATGATGGCAGGAACGATGACATCTCTTAAGATAAATTCCATTTTAATGAATTGATTCATTATTCTTACAATATTCTTTTTGTGTGGTCGTGTTATGAAAAAAGGGATGGGATATCTCACTAAAACAAATTTAATTCTTATGCCAATCCTAATCATTTCTCTCATATGTTGCTTAATAAGAAATGCGGGGACAGAGTATTTCATTAAGCAAAATAACGCAGTATATGCAGGTTTTTATTCAATCCTATATATATTTATGAATATGTCTTCAAGTTGTCTTGTAATAGGTAAAATGGGCGTTGGAATGAGTAGAAAAGAGAGAGTTTTTATCAGTCTTATTTCTTCTCTTATTTTGGTTATCCTTCTATTTGGGATTAATTATACTCTCTTGACAAATAAAGGTGTATTGGATATGTCTCTTCCGCTTCTTGAGATAAGTTCGGGCGGAGTATATTATCTTATGAAATTTGTGCTATTTACTGGGTGTTTAACAAGCCTATTGTCGGTCGTTTTTGTAAATTCTAAATCGCTAAACGAACTTGGAATAAAAGGAATTTGGAGTTATATCTTATGTATATTATTGCCATTTGGGATTAGCTTTTTAGGTTTTGGAAATATTGTTTCATATCTATATCCAGTGGCAAGTATTTTAGGTGGAGGAATTTTACTTTCATTATATTTTTCCCCGACAAACAAAAAGCAAAATATGCTGCGTTTTTAGAAAAAAGTGTGCATATTTATTTTAATAAACAGCACACTAAAATTAATTATGACTAAATATTTCTCAAATGCTACATATATTGTTTTGTTCCTCGCCTGTATAATGACGAATGTTTTTGTATATCCTGTGTTTTCGAAATATACAAACATTACTTCGAAAGACGTTCAAAGTATAAATAATTACTATGAAACGGAGTTATATCCACAGAATAATGGACTGCCATCGACTAAAGACGAGGG
>CAMEYT010000030.1 GCA_945947685.1 uncultured Bacillota bacterium
CATTGGAATTGTTGCTAAATCGGCAATAATTAATGTTAGGACAAGTTCAAATGGTTGCATTTGTCCCAACTGTCTTTTGCCCATTAATCTAAAGAGCAATAACACTATTACATAAACTATTATACTTCTTATTACTATCGTTAACATACTTTTAGTATGCTTAATTTTTTATTTTTATACGCGCCCTTCCTTTCTTTTTCTAAAATTAAATCTTTGCAATAACTCTTTGGCATAATCAATATCAATAACTTTGAATATTATTGCAAGCATCAAGAAGAAAGCTCCTCCAACTAAGCATGATATAGCTAAAACAAAGAAATTAGGAATAACATTCCCCAATAGAGATGCTAAAAAGGATGTTATCGCAGTGCTTGGAATACATATTAAACTTAAAGTAATTAAATGTTTAACTATCTTTATCTTAACCTTTGTTTTTCTTCTCAACATAAGAATATTTAACACGGAAGTTACAATTGTGCTTAATCCCATACCAACAGCAAAAGCGTTTATCCCTATTATGCTTGGCAAAAACCAAATTGAAAGGAATAAGGCTATAGCTCCGAAAAAGTAGTTTATACAAGATTTTATTTCCATCCCAAGAGAATTTAAAAGTGAAGAAGTTTTATTATTTATCCCCATTGGAAGCATTATCCACGCCGAAAATTGTAAGAGCGAACCGCTCATCAAATTATTATAAAAGAAAAGTCCTATCTGCTCTCCTGCTCCCATAAATAATGGAATAAAAAAGGTGGAAATTAAAAGAGTAAACTTTATCGAATTTTCTATTCTATCCTCAATATATTTATTATCTCCTTGTGCAAGTGCAAAGGATATTTTTGGAACTAATGCCGTCGATAAAGAACCTATCAACATTCCCGGAATAAACAATAATGGAAAGGTCATTCCTATAGCGATTCCATAGAGTGAGAGAGCTTGAGCATTTGTATATCCTATAGCTACCAATCTCATTGGAATTATAAGGGCTATCAAAGGTTGAATTAAACTCCCTCCTATTCTAACTCCCGTGATTGGAGTGGATTGTTTCAGAACATTCTTATACACTTTTCCAGGACGAGATAAGCTCCCTGCATAGTAGAAATATAATAGAGTTACAAAAATTGCAGAAAATAGACAAGCAATAGAAAGGGACCAAGCAACGGATAAAGCACTATCCAATATAGACATTGTCCCTCCCAATAATAAGACACACAGGAACATTCTAACAACTTGCTCATAAAATTCAGAGACACATAACGCAAAATAGTTATTATCTCCCCACATAGCACCTCTAAACACACTATATACAGAAGAAAAAACTATTGCCGGAAGGAGTGCTATTAAAATCTCAATACAATTCCTATCCGTAAAAACATTAGAGAAAATATTCTTAAAAATTAATATTATCAAACATAAAATTATACTTATTACAGCAGCTAAAATCAGAGAGGATGATACTAATTGACCTCTCTCTTTTTTCTGTTTTTTCTTATCAAGTTTAGCAGTCATTCGAGACACTATAAATGGAAGTCCACTTGAAACAACAGTCAGAAGAACTATAAAGACAGAAAAGGCTACTTGATATAATCCAAGCGCTTCCGCTCCAATAGTTCGAGATAAATATACTCTAAAAATAAAACCAGCGGCTCTAGTTAGGATAGAAAAGAAGGTTATTAAAAGCACCGATTTAAACAAGGATTTCATTTTCACCTCTCCGTTTATTTTATTTGTCGATTTTTTGCTTTATACTTTTTTTGTAAGTTTAACAAAAAAAATGTCTACTTTCTATCGAAAATTGTAAAAACGGGCTATTGGAAAAGCTTTACAGTTTTTATCAGCGAAGCAGCCATTTAAAGAAAATTCTATAATAAAAAATCGTCGCTGTTTGAGTTCCCTTCGGTTAGTGATATTTCCTTCGCTTAAATTAAACAAAAATTTTTAATAATGTAAAATTCGAAGCATATATGCATATTTGATAAAATTTAAAAATATATATAAAATATGAAACGCGAAAATCTCTCATTTTATAGAGTAAAAAAAGGCGATACATTAAATAGTATTGCCGAAAGATATAAAATCTCTCCAACTGAAATATTAATCCAAAATATGATTGTTCCCAAAAACATTCGTGAAGGATTTGTTCTGGAAATTAGAAGTAAAATAAAATAAACTAAACTTGTTTAACAAAATAAATAATTGCTTTTAACAAAAACATCATAATCAAGGTTTTATAATTAAAGATGTAAGAAAAACAAATATAGTTGCATTTATTATATGGTTATCTGTTGAACCAATGTAACCCTCTTTTATCAATATATATTCTTACCTCCCTACATATTGTATTTTTTCAATTTTATCAAAAAAAACAGAGCTCTTTAAATTGCAAAGCACTGTTTATTAAAATATTTTTTTGAGATTATTACTCTTTTATTGTGTTCTCTATAAATTCCAGAATTTTTTCCTTCCCCAAACTACTTTCGCTACTATGAACAAATATCATTTCCTTACGAATATTTAATGATTTTGAAATTACTTGTAAAGATTTTGCTATTCCCGCTTTAGAAAGCTTATCCGCTTTTGTAGCTATCACAGCAAATGGAATATTGTTATGTATCAGATAATCAATCATCATATGATCTAATTCACTGGGCTCGTGCCTAATATCAACAAGAACAAATACCAGTTTAAGTGATTGCGATAGAGCAAGGTATTCCCCAATTAAGCTTGACCATAAATCCTTTTGCCCTTTACCCACTTTTGCATAACCATATCCTGGTAAATCTACAAAACGCATTTCTCCATTTATATCAAAATAATTGACCATTTTTGTTAATCCTGGAGTTGATGATGTTTTTGCTAATTTCTTAATTCCAACTAGATTATTTATAAGACTGGACTTCCCCACATTACTTCTTCCGACGAAAGAAATTTCAGGGACATCATCTAAGATAATTCCTCTTTTTGATACAGCGCTTGTAATATATTTTGCAGATGTAATTTTCATTTATTTCCCTTCGTATTTTTGTTTTAATTTTTGTTGATTCATCCAAATTCCCATTGTCCATTTAGTTGGAATACATTTTACTAATCTAACTTGGGAACGAGCAACAAAGCCATAAATCGACATCTCTTTTCTATTTATAGCATCCTTCACTGCTTTTTTAATAACTTTTTCTGGATCATACATAACTACATACTTTGAAACAACTTCTTCCGATTGTTTTGATTTTATTTTTTTCGCCCTATCAAAGAAGGCTGTTTTTGTCCAGAATGGGCAAACTGTAGTTACAGAGATTCCCTTTGGCTTTAATTCTACATTCAATGCTCTTGAATAACTAATGACAAATGCTTTAGTCGCACCATAAACTGCGATAAATGGAATTGGCTGGAAACCTGCAACTGAAGCTATTTGCACGATTCGTCCACCTTCATGCATATATGGGATTGTTGTTTCAGTCATAAACAATAATGCACGGCAGTTTAAATCAACCATATTCATACTTGTTTCAACAGGAATCTCATCATATCTTCCAAACTTGCCAAATCCACTGCAATTTACCAACCATTGAACATCTGGTTTTGCTTCCTCTAACGCCTTTTTATAGATAGCCAAATTTTCATCAACGGTCAAATCCATATCAAAATATCTAAATTTTGTCTTTAGAGACTTTTTAACCTCTTCCATTGCATCCTTTCCGAGTCCTAATCCCCAAATCTCCTCAAATCCATTCTTGTCAAGAATTTCACAAAATTTCCTTCCCATACCAGAGGAAGCTCCTGTAATAACCGCTATTTTTTTTCCTGTTTTTGCCATAATTTATCTCCTTTTATGCTGATATTTTACCATTTTTTTATAAAAAACACTAATATTTTTACATATTTTTAACTTAAAATTCAATTTTTAAACAACAAATAATTGATTTCCTACATATTTTCTGTTATACTAATTTTAAGTAAAGGAGAAAATATGATAAATAATGAACAAAATGGAACTGTTGAAGAAATAAAAAATCCAATTCAACAAACTCAAAATAATGAAGCTCAAAATGTTAATGAATCATCAAATCAAATAAATCAAACACAAAACATTCCACAAAACTTCCAACAACAAAATATGAAAGTATATTATGATAGCGATGGTCGTCCAATCTTCTCAGCTAACATTAATAATAATTCTGCTAATAATTCAGCTTTACCTAAAAAACCGGAGCGCAAACCTAGAGTTGGACAATTTATTGCAGCAATTATTACTTTAATTATTGGCATAGGATTTACCGCCTTCTCTACATATTACTTTTTCTCTGTATTTATTCCAGCAAATAGTGAAGGAAGTGACCTTAAATCCGCTCTCACGTTTATACTGTATTTGATATCAGGATTAGGTATCTTAATAGGATTCCCTGGTTTCGCATTATCTATTGCATCATTAGTTTGTTCGTGTTTCTCGGTTCACTCAAGCAAGAAAGGAATAAAAATAGTTTCTGGCTTCATAATCTTCTTTTCAATAGTAACCATTGTCATTGGATTAGCCCTTCCTTTCATACTTCTAATTTCAAGTTCATCAACATAAAGAATATAATTTGAACTATTAAAATTTTAATTTAAATTGATTAAAAAAACTTAGCTTTTAGCTAAGTCTTTTTTTATTTTTTCTTTTTTGCAAATATCCAAAAAATCTTTAAAATTAATTGTAATATTCTTATGATTGAAATTATTAAATTTACAACATAAGCAATTACTCTCCACTTGTAAACTTTCTTAACCTCTTCCATTTCATCATCAGTTAAGAATTTAGATTGTTCCATTATGTCTATTGCTGTTTTATTTGCATTTTTCTCAATTTTAATTCCTTGCAATGACATTATAGCCAATATAACAAATAATATCAGAGAAATTATACAAGCAATAACTGAAAAATTTGGTGTTGCAAAATCAGAATAAACTAGAAAGTCTACCAAAACTCCAAGCAAAATAATAGGAACAATCAGAAAAGTTGCAAAAGGAATTACTGTCTGCATTCTGATTGCCCGCTTAGTTCTTTTGCTTCCATGTCTATAATTTATTGCTTTTGCCACCCTCTGAATTCCAAGCGAAGTATCCGCTAAATTTCTACTTTCTGCAATTCTCTTTCCCATAAAGAAAATATTTTTCTTAGGATTATAGTGGCATCCGAAAAATAAATTTCTCCAAAATCCAGCTATTTGTATCTGAACATCTTTCATATCATTTGAGTCTAGAAAAATTCGAACAGATTCTTTCAATGTGCATCCATTATTTGTTTGAATATTTCTAAACTTTCTCCTCTTTTGTCTTAGATAAAAATTTGCAAATACCGCAAATAACTCCAATGCACCTATTAATGCTCCAAAAGCAATAGCAAGAATTACTCCAACCAATAAAAATCCTGTCAACCCTGTTAAAATATTAAGCATATACGACATTTTTATCCTCCCATATCAATATATTGTATATTCTATCATAGAATTACAATCATGTCAAATCCATTTTAACATTTAATAAAAACATTTCATAAGAATATTATGGAGGTGTTATGAGAAGATACATAAATATTTTACAAGATAATAACTTAAACGACAATGAGTTTAGAACAATTCAAAATGCACGAGAAGATTTAGTTGGTGAGCTTGAAGCAATTATTCAATATTCCAACCATCTTAGACAAACTTCAAGTTTAAGTTCACAGATTACAACTCGAAGCATAATGGAAG
>CAMEYT010000031.1 GCA_945947685.1 uncultured Bacillota bacterium
CGGTGCATTCAGACAAAACTTCCGATAATATCACATACTTATATTATTCATTATTCACAAGATTTTCATAAATATATTCATAAATAGAAGGAGCTTGTTTCTTCCATTTCTGTTCAGTTTCAATAGCACTTTGACGAGAAGGAGCTTTTACTTTCATCTCAAACATAGGAGAGCTTATCATTGGTTCGTAAATTCTAAGAGTAACAGTATAAGAACCATCGTCGTTTTTCTTATATGTTGTTGTATATTCTTGAGCTGTTTTGACAAATAATTTGTTTTTCTTCACATAGTCAGTGATTTTTTCTCTCAGAGTATAAGGAATTCTTGTATAGAGTTGGCTCAAACAGTTTCTTCCTTCGTAAGTAATCGAGTAGAGTTCGTCATTTTCAATGTTTTCTGTTTTATAAATGAAGTTTGTTTCGCTTAAATCAATAATAATAGAAACACACTCCATATAGCTAATCCAGTCATTTTCAAGAGAGCAAATATCCAAAATGGAGTTCTTTGTAAGAGGTATTTCCATTTTTTCCATAAAAAACAATAAGATTAATTTATTTCTAATTTTCTCTTCGCTATTTATCTCATCTGAAATCATATTATCTAAGTTCATTATAACCTCACATATATTCTATCATTTTTTTCAAAAAAATTCAATTTATTTTCTATGTTTATTTGTATTTTTTCATCTTATGTGTTAAAATTAGTGCAAGAGGTGGGTAAATGCCAGAAAATAAAGAAGAAATTAAGAGAGTAATTGCAGCTTGTAATGAATTTATGAACACAAAAATCCTATTCATTAACAGAAAAGTGCAAGATTTATTAGAAGAAATTGCAAAATGTCAAGATGTATATAATCTGATTAGCGATTGTTTGAATGTATTTAACAGAGATAAGGAATATGATAGGGCTTTCAATATAAGCAATTTAGGGAAGGGGACATTTATTATGCCTCGTGAGGAAGTTAAGATAATTGCTTTAGTGTTCTGTATTCTTGGAGATATAAATTCTGGAAAGATAAGCTTTGACGAATTAGTTGCAAAATTCTTTACAGACGAGGACGGAAGAAAGGATTATTCACTTTTTATGACGACAGTTATTCTTCCTTTTAGAGATTTAATAGCTGAAGCTTTTGGAGTTACAACAAACGTTACGACTGTTGAAGATATTGAAGCAATGAAAGATGAGGTTGAAGAAGAGATAGAACTCGAGGAAGAAAATATATTAGGGAAACCTAAATTTGAGATAGAAGATAGTGAAGATGTAGATCGAATATATGATTCTGCCAAAGATATTGCCACTCAAATTAATGAAATGCTTTTAAATGAAAGAAAACAAACAGAGGAGGTACTCGATTCATTATTTGTTGTTAATTCGATAGTTATTGCTTGCAATAAAAAGGATTTTGAACAATTTTATTGCTTAGTTATGGGGTTAAAATATATGGCAAGACCAATTAAAGATATTAGATTCCTTGTTAAAGAGCTTGTTGACCTAGTAAGGGCACAAGTTTATTCATATTAAAATAGAATAATAGAGAAGATGAGAGAAATAATGAAACTTATGACTGCTTGAGTTAATTTTTGAAGAGTGAATAGCTGAGTCGGCATATTCACTTTTTTTAATAGGGTTATTGACTGAATTATAGTTGACACCCCTCCAAAAGATATTAGAAAAGAGCAGATAGGAACGCTCCAGAAAAGATTATATTCCTTTGAAACCGACAAACATCCTTGGGTCATTTCTATCATTCCTTTTATGATACTCGAAAGACCATCTGGGATAAGATTAAGTAGTGGAGATAAGCTTTGAGAGACGACAAAGAAGAAGATTATTATGGCAGCTACTGATAAAACACTCTGAACTGACGAGCAAATTATATCATTAAAATTAACCCCATTAGCGTCTTTATCTTGATTAGGAAGATAAGATTCCTCATATTTAATTCGCCTGTAGATTAAACCATTGCAGAGGGCAGAGAGTATATGTGAAAGGAATAAGATATAACCCGCAGTTTTGCTAAGTAGCATTCCAACTCCTACACTTCCAATAATGAACATTGGACCACTATTAGAACAAAAGCTACTCATTTTTAAGGCATTATTGCGGGATATTTTTCCCCGTTCATATAAATCAGCAATCATTTTTGAACCAATAGGATATCCCGCTAAAATACTTAGAATATAAACATATCCTGAGTGAGAACTTGTCCTATAAAGTTTGCTAAAGGGCTTTGAGAAGGGAACACTTATCTTCTCAATAAAGTTTAATTGCATTAATAGGCTTGTGAGTAACATAAAAGGTAAAATTGCTGGAAGGACATTGAAAGTCCAGACGCTTATTGCATCTAACACTGAATGGATGTAGATATTTGGAGAAATAATGATGCATACGATTAAATATATAATAAAAATTGACAAAAAGATATTAATTTTTTTCAAATTATCCCCCTAAAAATTTGACATAATATTCGACAAATGTTATACTAAAACTAATCTTAATAACTAAGATTTATTGATAAATTAATCACATAAAAATATATAGTATTTTATGTTAAAAATAAATAAATAAGAAGGAAAGATTTTAATGTTTAGTGATAAAAAATTATTGAAGAAGGCGGAATCCCTCGAAGAGACTATTGTATTTCCAGAAGCTGGCTTTAGTGATCGAACTATTGCTGCTGTTAAATATTTAAAAAAGAAAAAAATTGTTGATGTATTACTTGTTGGAGATGATAGTTCACTTGTAATTCGTGATAAAAGTTTAGTTAATTTTAAAATTGTAAATCCTAAGACTTCTCCATTGAGAGAAAAGTTTGTTAAGACGATAATGACAAAGAGAAAGGATAAGGGAATTACACTTGAACAAGCAGAAGAAATGGTGCTTGATCCATATTATTTTGCAACATTGCTTGTAGATGCCGGTGTTGCTGATGGAATGGTGTCAGGAGCAGAAAGTTCTACAGCACAAACAATTAGACCAGCTCTTCAAATTATAGGTCCTATGAAGAAGAATGAGCTTGTTTCTTCTTGTATGCTTATTTATGGAAAAAATAAATTCCTAAAAGATAAAACTCTCATGATTGGTGATTGTGGAGTGATTCCGAATCCAAGCAGCAAAGATTTAGCTGTAATTGCTGATCAAACCAGCGAAACATATAGGCAGATTGGACTCGAAAATCCAAAACTTGCTTTCCTTTCATACTCTTCCAAGGGTAGTGCCAAGGGAGAAATGGTAGATAAGGTTAGAGAGGCTACACAATCATTCAAAAAGAAGGGAATAACTTTTGATGGGGAATTACAATTTGATGCTGCAATGGTTCCAAAGGTAGCTGAATCAAAAGCTCCAGAAAGTCCTTTAAAGGGAGATGCAAATATATTGATTTTCCCAGATTTAAATGTTGGGAATATTTGCTATAAAACAATGCAATATATCGGTGGATTGAAGGCAGTTGGCCCAATTTTACAGGGGTTAAAAAGACCAGTAAATGATCTTTCCAGAGGTTGCTCTGTTGAGGATATAATTATGTTAGCAGCTATAACTGCTTTGCAAAGTGTAAAAAAAGGAGAAAATAAATGAAAGTATTAGTTATAAACGCAGGAAGTTCATCTTTAAAATATCAACTTCTTGATATGGAAAATGAAAAGTTGATTGCTAAAGGAAATTGTGAAAGAATTGGCATAGATGGCCACTTCATCTTGAAAGCGAACGGCAATGTTTTTGAAAAGGATATTGATTTTCCTAATCATACAGTTGCTCTCAAAACAGTTTTGAAATATTTGACAGATAAAAAACTTGGAGTTATTAAGTCTGTTGCAGAAATCAACGCTGTAGGACACCGCGTGCTTCACGGAGGGGAAGTGTATACAAAATCAGTGCTTGTTGATGATAAAGTTTTGAAGAATTTGGAAGAACTTAAAGTTCTTGGACCTCTTCATATGCCAGCTAATATTTCTGGAATCTTAGCTTGCCAAGAGGCTATGCCTGGTGTCCCTCAAGTTGCGGTATTTGATACAGAATTCCATTCAACTCTGCCGGATTATGCATATAGATATGCTATTCCTAAAAAGGCTTATACTGATTGGAAAATTAGAAAATATGGTTTCCATGGAGCTAGCCACAAGTTTATCGCAAGCGAACTTGAAAAATTAGTCGGTAAAAAAGGTAAATTTATAATTTGCCATATTGGAAATGGAGCGTCAATTTCAGCAGTTAAAGACGGAAAATGTATTGAAACATCAATGGGATTTACTCCACTTGAAGGACTTGTTATGGGTACTCGTTCAGGAGATATTGACCCAGCAGTTGTTGAGACAATAATGGAAAAAACTGGTAAAAATATCAAGGAAGCAATTAATTATCTGAACAAAGAGAGTGGTCTTTTAGGAGTTAGTGGAATTTCTGGAGATATCAGAGATATTCAAAAGGTTGCTGATACAAACAAAGATGCACAACTTTCAATAGATATGCTTTGTTATAGGGTTAAAAAGTACATAGGTGAATATGTTGCCGTGCTTAACGGTGTTGATGCTATTGCTTTTACAGCTGGAACAGGTGAAAATAGACCTGAAATTCGTCAACAAATTACTGATAATCTTGATTATCTTGGCATTGTAGTTGATAAAGATAAAAATTACAACTTCAAGCGCGGAGAAATTGCTGATATTACAGGGAAAGGCTCAAAATGCAAGATTTATGTCATCCCAACTGATGAAGAACTTATGATTGCACGTGATACAAATGAAATTGTTAATAAATTGAGTAAAAAAAGTGCAAAATCTTCAAAAAAGTCAAAATAAAACTTGACAAATGTATTTGTTTTAGATAAAATAAGTGAGTAAAATTATTTCGCATTATGCGATTAATAATAAAAGGAGGAAATCATGGCTGTTCCAAAGGGGAAAGTTTCAAAAGCTAGAAGAAATTCAAGAAATTCCGCTAATTTTAAAGCAAGTGCTCCAACACTTGTTGAATGTCCAAAATGTCATTCATTAAAACAACCTCACAAGGTTTGTCCAGAATGCGGAACATATAAAAACGAAACTGTAATTAATAAAGACGAAAATAAAAAATAATTAATTAAAAATATCAGGCTTAGGTCTGATTTTTTTTATTTCTATTTAAAAACGAATTAGACTAAGATGTTTAAAGTATAAGAGAAAGAGGGAGTCCAAAGGAACAGAATCCTATAAATAGTTAGTTGTTGAAGAAAAAAAATATTTAGATAAAAATAGTTTTATTTTTACTATAAAAACAATATATTAGTTTAATTATGTCATAAAACATACTATATATTGTGTTTTTTATAGCATCTTTATTTAAAAAATTTTTTCTAAAACAAGCTGATTTTGCTTTACTATTTATATTTATTTTGTTAAAATAGAATAGATAAAATTTGGAGAAAAGAAAATGAAAATTGTTATTGATGCATTTGGTGGAGATAATTCACCAGAAGAAATTGTTGAGGGTGCTGTTTTAGCAGTGCAGAAATACAAGGATTTAGAAATTATTTTAACGGGTAAAACAGATATAATTAAGAATATATTGAATGGAAGAGTTGAAAGGATTGAAGTTGTTGAAGCTCCAGATATAATCTCAAATGACGATGTTCCAACTGAAGCTATTAGAAGGAAAAAAGAATC
>CAMEYT010000032.1 GCA_945947685.1 uncultured Bacillota bacterium
CAACTCTTTTTTAAAACTTTTTTAAACTTTTTTTATTTTTTTTGAAAAAATTAAACATTTTTCTAAAAAAATACATATTTCCTCCTAAAAATACTAAGAAAAAAGACGCTCAAGCGTCTTTTTCTTGTTGTCTTCATCGATTTAAAGTTCGAATTAATTAATTATTTGACAGTTCTTCCATATGTCTTTTTCTTCTTCTTCTAACAACTAAATAGACTGTAACACCTATCATAATCACTGCAATACTAACTGAGACAGAGATTGCAACAATTGTTAATGCGTTGTTATTAAGAATGATTTCTGCTCTCTGGCCTAACTCATAGAATACACCATTGAATACCGTATTCTTTTCATCCATGCCTGAAGCCAATGTCAATCCGTAAACTTTAAACCCATTGAAATTGAAAACACTATTGTATTTGCAATCATCTGTTCCTATTGGTACCCAGAACTTTCCAATTAAACTAATATCATTAACCAATATGTATCTTGAGTTAGCATAAGCTTGGTCTTTCTCTATATTAATCTTATATGCTACAAAAGCTAAATCTTCAGCTGTAGCTATTATGTATGGATTTTTTTCTGTTCCATCTCCTTTCAATGATGATGGAAGGTTATTACTCTCTATCCATAATTGTTCACCGAATTCAATTTTTAATGTATGAAGTTCTGTTCCTAAACTATTCAATACTGATGATGGAATAGTAAGAATTTCTCCTGCGAGATATTCAGATATTGATCTATTATCCAATTGAACACTCTTTATTCTATAGTAATCATTTACTTTAACTATAATATCTAATTGATCACCATATGAAATTGAAATGATATCATTAACTAATTCTTCGGTTATAACCTCACCAGCTAATGAGTAATCAGTATTTTCATTTAATCTGACATCTAACTTTATTGTAATTAATTCTTCAGTGATTGTAGGAATTAAAACAATCTTATTATCCTTGACGTCCTCTACTGAAACTATATATCTATATATATAGCATACTTGATTAACCTTATCGATATTTTCTCTGCTGTAGTAGGAAATGTGATCACTATTCCACTTAACACCATATTTTTTAACTGTGCTAAGGCAAACATAAAGATCAACGGTATCACCCATCTTGGCATCTATTGTCTCCAATTCATCTCCCTGAGTTTTTAGTTCTCCGTTGAGATAAATTTTTTGAATATATCCATATGTCTTATCATAATCTCCAACTGAAATTTGAACAGGTTTTCCTATGAATCTTGCTTCGATTGACATAGCACCAATTTCATTTTCTTCGCTTGCTGGATATTCATATCTTGCTTCACTGCTAATCAATTCACCCGTGAATGAATTAAACGAGCCTTCAAATATGTATCCTTCATATGGAGTTGCTTCTAATATGAATGGAATATTTGTTGGTATATATCCTTCTTTACCCGCTTCAATTATAATATCTCCGGCAATTAATTTAGCATTTCCGCCATTACCGGCTTCAAGTATAACCTTAGTATTATAATTTGCATAGATATCAACAACTCTACAATTAAATCCACCTTCTTTAAGATATACAGCATCATAAATTGGCTCTTGTTTAATGCCATCAAGCATTATTGTCCAGTAACTAAATACATAATTATCATAAACAGGGGCTTCGATTCGAATATCTGCTCCATATAGCATATCTGCGAAGAAGATATTGTTAACGGTTGTCCAAGAGTTAGAACTATTCAAACTTGTTATAACCAATGTAGCTGCAACAGTTGGAGCTAATTCTCTAAGAGCTTTAGGAGCTGTGTAGAGTGTGATTGCACTCTTCCATCTTGCCCATCCAGCATAAAGTTTAATTGAGTTGGTTTCAGAATTATAATTTGGACTAATTTCATAATCTGTGCCGTTCCAGAAGAATCCTGTTTCTTCCCAATTTTTTCCACAAATTCCCTGTCCATCGATATATAATTCTCCGCAACCATTTTCAGCTGTATAGAATCCTTTCAACTCATATCCCTTTCTGCTGTTTGCTAATTCAGATATAGCTTCAATGTGATTAGATGTATTGAGTCTATCACCAGCTTTAACATTTGTAATTGTTTCACCAATCTTTGTTGTTCCATCATAAAGTTCAACATTGTAAACTTCTGGAATAACCCTAATTGAAATTACTGAACCCATTACATAATTTGAAACAGTAAACTTGAATGAGGTTGTAAATCCATTTCTCCTATCTGAAATTGTTTCTCTTAAAGTATTAGTAATAGTTGCAGTTTTTGTGAGTTTATAACAATCACTTTCAACGATTGTATAATTAAATCTTGTAAAAGCAGTAACATCAATCTCTTCTGTAATCATAGCTTGAATTGTTACTTTTGAACCGGCATTTCCACTTGTAACAACTCCAAATCTTTCATCGTCTACAAAGATTCTTCCTGCATCTACTTCTACATTATCGCTGATAAAGTTAACCATTAGACTTACAGCAACTGCTTCAATCTTAACTCTTAATGTTCCATACGTATTTGCTGCGTTTAAGTTTTTAATTTTACGAACATAAATTGTTTTTTGCGATAACCCGCTTCCTTCTATTACTGCATCCGGATTGTAATCACTTGCTACAATTATTGGATCTGTTTCAGACGTTCCAATATTAATAAGTCCATTGAAACTGTAGCCATAGGCGACTTCAATTTGTAAATACACATCTCTATCTGTTACAAATGGGACTTTGCCACTCATAAATGCTGGGATTGTATCATCAGCCACGAAATTGCCTAATGCATCAAGTGTTCCAACTTTAACAGTAGAACATCCTGATGCTGAGCTATCAATAATAATTCCATTAATTGTCAACTCTGTATCTAAGTCAAACTCACTCTTACTTGGAGCAAATCTAACTTGAAGTTCAATATCTGTCTTTCCTATCAATGTAATTGTTCCGTCGGCAGCTAAAGAAATTCCCTTTTCTGAATTACTTTCCGTAAGGATAGTTCCATCAACAATCCATTCTTTGAATTCATATCCTCTAGCAGCAACTGGAGTGATTACGACAGTGCTATCTAATTGAATTTTCTCTGTAACTTCTGACTGGCCTTCTACATTTCCATATGTAAATGTCCCGTGCCCGCCATCAACTTTAACCTTAACTTCAAATTCTAGGAGTTTGAATACTGCATATAATTTATAGTCTTTATTTACACTTCCCATAAATGTTGTATCTTCAGAAATTTTTTGTCCATATTCTGTAACTTTTCCATCCACTACAGTTACACTATCATACCAACCACTGAATTCATATCCTGTAGCTTTATTAGCTGTATATGTGAATCCTTTTAAATATTCAATATTAAGCAATCCACTAATTTCAACAAATTCTGTTTCGCTAGCTAACAATGTAGAAGTGTTTTCAGTATCAACAAGAACTGCATCTCCACTTACAACGATTGTATCTAGACTAATTTTATATTTCTTTGCATCTGCGTTAATTGTAATAGTAAACGCTTCTGTAAAACCTGTAATTGTGTATGTTGTTGTGTCTTCTGAATTTTGAACAACTATTGCGTCAGTGGCTATCACTTGAACATTTTCATAGTGTTCTTTTGCTGTTACTCTTAGAACAATAGGTTCACCTGTTGTAGCAATTATCTTTCCATCTGTAATATCATATTCATTCTGTCCGTCAACTCTCTTAACAATAATTTTATCATTATCGTAGTCGATTGTTCCTTCATACGTATTTGCTTGCCACTTAGCTTCAATAGTATGATCAGATGCAGTTAATACAACTGGATTCTCTCCGAGTTTTGCCTCTCCTATGAACCAACCAAGGAATGAATATCCTAATCGGGTTATTGTAGGAAGATTGTATTCATTTGCATAAACGATTGTCTTTGTTGCAACTCCATTTGATAATGACCAGCCATTTAGATTTGCATCATCAAATGTTCCACTGTTTGGATTTGCAGTTACTTCATAACTATTAGCTTTAATAATGATTGTAATTGTTGTTGCCTTAGCTATATTTGCAATTATAAAGTTATTCTCATTCTGATTAACTATAGCTCCATCTTCAGGGATTATAGTAAATCCATCTAGCCTATATCCAGCACCTGTGATAACCGTGATTTTATATGAATTATCCTTATTTAGAGTAAATTGATTATCTGTTCCAGATATTGCTCCTATACTTATATCATTTTCTCCTAACAATACTATGCTAAAGTTAACGATATTTTTATCCGTTATAGGATTACTATTTTCATCTTCAAAATTAACCGTGAGAGGATAATCTCCCTTTGTCCATTGAGCTATTAGATTAAGTGTAGCATTATTTATTCCTGTGAGATTTGAGACATTTCCACTCAATACGCTTTCATTATATTTCCAACCATTGAAATCATATTCTTTTCTATTTGGAACTGGAAGTTCAACTTCCTCGTCATATGAAACTTTTCTCTCGTATTTTTCTTGTGAATTTTTTATCCATCCATTTGGGTCTGCATCAAAATTGCCACCGTCTACATCAAGAACAATAGTATATGTAATTGCTTGCCACTCAGCTTCAATATTATGATTTGATGCAATTGATACAACAGTTGTATCACTAATCTTTGTTCCTTCTACAAACCACCCCTTGAAAATATATCCTATGCGTGATACTGTAGGCAGTTGTAAATATGTTTCATCATATTTAATATTCTTAGTAGCTGAATTTTTATCTTCTGCTAAGGTCCATCCGTTAAGATTTTCCTCATTAAATATTCCGCCGTTTACATTTGCTGTAACAACATAAGTGTTTGCTTCCCATTTTGATGTAAGAACTAAATCACTATTAGGCATCTTGCTCTCTGAGGTATATTGAATTTCTCCTGCAAACCAACCTTTGAACATATAACCTTCTCTTGTTGGTTCTGTCAGCAAATCTCTAAGATCTTCATAATAATTAACTAATCCTTTGCTCATTCCATCCAAAGTCAAAATATGACTATTTCTATTCCACTTTGTATAGAATGTAAGCTCGGATATATCCATTCCTGCATAGTCCTTAAGGATACTTGCAATATTATCTGTTGTAATCTCAGCATTTAAATTTGCATCTAAATACAGCACATTTTCTCTTGTATAACCTACTCTTGTAACATCCTTAACTTCAGTTTCGACAAAAGATATAAAGTCAGATGCATTGAAGCCATCGTTAAATGCATAATCTTTATTTATTTCTAATGTGTAAGGAATTCCAATTCCATCTTCAACAAAACTATTCTTTGAATGATCGAGTGTAATTTTTCTAAACACATAGCTTCCTATTGTTCCCTTTGTGATTGAGAAGGCAAAGTTATAGTTTTCTTTATCAGCTCCAGTTATTGTGTAAACAATATTCTTATTTTCACCCACAGTAGCATCTTCAAACTTAGCTGTAACTGCCACTTCATCACCATTAAAGTTAGCTTTCGCTACTACATCTGTTGGAAGAGCATCCGTTTCATCAAAGACCTTTGATAATGTTGTAAGTTTCGTTGCTCCTTTATATAAATCGATTGTTATATCTAATTTTGTAATTGCAATTGTTAAGTCCGCTTCAAAATCTTCAATAGTTTCTGATTTAATCTTTAATCTTATAGAATAAGTTCCTGCATTTAAGCAATTAGCTTTTG
>CAMEYT010000033.1 GCA_945947685.1 uncultured Bacillota bacterium
TTGTAGGGTCATCATACGTTCCTGCAACGATTTGACTGAAATCACTATTCGCGATTTTCTTTCCAGGATTAGTAGTATCTACAAAAAATATACAGACTAGTAATATCGCTAAAACTAAAATTAATAAATATGAAAATTTGAATTTATTATTTTTTTCTTCCAAAATTCTATCCTCCAATTAAGATTGCTATACTTTAAAAGTATATTATTATGTTGTAATTATTATCATTAATTATGTTATCTATATGATGTAAAAATTTAAACAAGTTAAAATTTTGTTTGCTAAACGCAATTCTTACAATAAATCTTACACCACAGACTGAATAACCATCAGTTTCTGTCAAAAAATCTCTTTGAGCTGCTTGACGTCAACTTCCGATAATTTCACATACCGATATTTTATCACAAATTTTTAAGACTTGCAACCAATAAGAGGTATATTTTTGTGTTTTTTAATCGTCTAATAAGTCGATTTTGATTTCAAAAATAACTTTAGACAAAAAATCATCAATATTTTCAAGGCTATTGAGGAACTTTTTAAATTTAATTCTTTCTTCGCGATAGAATTTTTCATAAACTTGATTTCCTCCCTTAAACTCAATAATTTTATCTATAGATTGTTTTATCTCATTTCTGATACTCTCCTTGATTAAATCTTGTTCTTTATTAGTGAGTTCTTTTACCTCTACATGCTTTCTTCCAAATTCTTGTATTTCCTGTTTATCTATATGAATCTTTAGATTAAGTTTAAAAATCGGTTGATTATCCTTTATTTCCACTTTTTTATCTACTGCCTTATTGTCCATATGATACATCTTTATTTTTCCATCTTTCTCAACCTTTATATATCTATTCGTAATTGAGTCTTGAAACCAATTTAATCCATTGACTTCGTCAGGAGATAATTTATACACCATCTTCCCATCTTTAAACATTCTAACTTCACCTGTATTTTTTATAATTTTTCTGCTACTCTTTGAGCTTTCTCCTGACTGACTTTCACTCTGTTCATCCTCTTCTTCAGCATTAACTCCTAAATCCGCTATGTAAGAAGTCTTTAATGGTGAATAATAACCACTAAAGAAATCTTCAATCGTTGGCTTTCGATAATATATACTCTTAGAATTGTGAAGCATTAATTCATTGATAATAGCACTTGGATTATCATTTTGCTTATGTAATTTTGTCAAAAACTCCTTTGCACTATTTTCAGTCCCAACAATAACAGAACTAAAAGCTAGAGTTTTATCTTTCACAAAGTAGTCTAGAATCTCCACAATATCATCTTGAGCTTCTTTTCCAATTACCAAATTTTCTGTATGATAAAACTCAATTACTCTTCCTAAATTTAATTCGGCTTTTTTTAGAGCACTACTAATCGAATCACCCTCACTACTTATTAAATCATACACCTCAACAAATTCTTTCCCAGCTGTAGGCGTGAAAGAAATCAATGTTAATTCATAATTTTCTTCTTTTTTATCAATCCCTACAGTTGTGATTATTGCATTTCGGCTACTCTCTGAAGACTTGGAAAGATTTTGAGGAAATGTAAGCAATAGCATAAAAACAAAGAAAATAAAGATTGAATATGGTTTCAACCTAGATAACAGCTGTTTCACGTCTGAGCCTCCTTCTTTTTACCAATTAAGAAGAATGAACTTATAACAGGAACAATATACTGAGTAAAAATAGCTAAATATATTCCCCACGACCTTGCACTATCGATAACAACATCGGCTGTATTAAATACGAGAGCATAAAGCAAAAGAAAAACGACTATGACAATAAAGATACAAACATTCCTCGATATCCTTGGAAAAATGTTTTTAATTAAATCACTTAATATATACCCATAAATGCTAATTTGACAAAGTGTCAAAAACATAACAGTCGTAACTGCTATTATATCCAAACGTCCTATACTAAAGATTTCTGGAGATAACAATATAATATCAGAAATTGCACTCGAATGCAGAAAAGCTGTATTCTGAAAGATAGATAGAAACATAAAAACTATTAATAAAACAATACCCATTGTTATTAAAACATAACATAAAATCTTCTTCTTGGCTTTTTCGTCATACTGAATTTTATCCATTAGTAAAAACAGAATAAAACTATCCCCAAATGTTAAAGCGTGCTTAAAAGCACCTATAAAAAAGCTTTTTGCAGTGCTATCAAATAACACTAATGGTTCACGGAAGTTGAAGAAAGAAATTAAAATACAAATAGAAGCTCCCAAAATAATTGGATAGTAGAAAAATTCTACTGTTCTACCCAATCCTCTAAAACCTCCTGCTGCTGTAACTGCAAAAATTGCTAAAGTAAGAACAATAAAAATTATTTTCTCATCATTGTGATAAATTTGAGTCTTGAAATATATCCCTGTAACATTATAATTGACTAATATTTCCAGAAAAAAATATACTAGCAATGACAAATAAATTATTATCGCTATAGGTCTGGTTAATTTTTCTGATAACAATGTAAAAAAACTCTTATCTTTATATTTTTTCTTCAATGCAAAAAAGATAAATAATACTCCAATATCTATTGCAAACATCATTAAAAATATAAGCAAAACATCTCCTTTTGCATATTCATATAACAAGGATGGAAGAGTCAATATTTTGTTTGCGAATAATAATATACTTGCCATTATTGCAGTCTGTCTAGTTGTTATTGTTTCTTTCATTTCTGCCTCACAATATTTTGATTTTCAAACGACATCGGTCTCTTCTTCATATCAACAAGCGATTTTTTTATCATAGCATCCTTTAAATCAGAACAAACTCGTGGGCTATATGGAGCAAGATACGGTGCACCATATGAATCAATTCTATTTAAATAATTAACAAGGTAGAAAATTCCTGCGACTACTCCATAAAGTCCAAAGCACCCACCTAAAAATAAGAATAAAATTTGTAAAACTGTTATCTGTGGAGCTTGTTCGGGCAGCGTATAAACGGCTATCTTTGCAAGTGCAACAACAATAACGCCTGGAGGCGAAATTAATCCAGCATTTACACCGGTTTCCCCCAAAATCAGTGCTCCTACAATGGATGTAGCAAGCCCTAAATAACTTGGTAAACGCAAGCTAACTTCATATAAAATTTGGAATAATAAAATTATGAATAACAACTCAATAAACGGAGTAAAAGGTATTACTTGTGTTGTGTTAGCAATGGTTATAAGAAATTTTGTAGGGATTACATTATAATGAAATAATCTCAAAGCTAAAAATGCTCCACAAGCAATTACAGAAAGCATATATCCGAACAGACGTATAAATCGAATATATGTCGCATAGTGATTATTTGTATAATAATCATTACTGTTTTGCATATCCTCAAAAAAGACAAATGGAAAGGTTAAAACTATTGGCGAACCATCTACAATTATTCCTACCCTTCCCTCCAATATTTTCCCAGCAATTATATCAGGTTTTTCGGCATTACCGACCTGCTTAAACAAAGATTTTGGTCTTTCTTCCAAGAATTTTCCTACGTAGTAAGCATCGACAACCCCGTCAATATCTATTTTTTTTATTTTTTTCTCAATCTCTTGAACGATTTTCTGGTCGGCAATTCCGTTAAGATAAACTAAACATACTTTTGTCTGTGAATATTTCCCAACTGAATAGCTTTTTACTACAAATTCCTTAGTATAAAATCTTCTTCTTAACAAACTTATGTTTGTCTTTATATCCTCTGTAAAACCTTCTCTCGGACCTCTAATTACTGGAGAAGTTGGGGGCTCTGTCGGAACTCGCATAATAAAATCTTCAATATCAGCTGCTATTATTTTCTCATCATTGCTCAGAAAAATCACTACATTCCCTTTTAGAATTTTATCAATGACTTCCTCTTGTTTAATCTCATTTACAGCACCATTTATAAGTATTCGATTAATAAGATTTTCAACTGTAATTTCGCCTTTAAATTCTTTTATTGGTTTATATATCGCATCACTAAAAAGAGCATCATCTGTCATACTCTTCAGAAAAATCATTCCCAATCTTATGTTTCCATTATCAAAAAATCTCGAAGATACATCTTCAGAGTTATGTAATTCTGTCATTAAATCATTAATTTTCTTATCTACATCAAAAAACATACTACCTCTTTTTCAGTAGTATGTTTATTTTGAAATAATTTATCCGTTAAATAATTGTAATAAATACAGGCTCACTTGTGCACTTATTGTATTCATCAACAGCAAGCGGCTTAACACCCACTCTAGTCTGATTTGAAAATACATAGTCAATATTGCAAGTTATTACATTGTTTGAATACTCAAAATCTACAACTTTATATACCTTATCATCTAGATATAATGAAAAAGCATCGATTTTTTCCAAAAGGCTTATTGACAAAAGAGTATTATTTTTATTAAAACTAACCATTCTTACCGGTGGAATCTCATGAACTATCTTTATTCCCTCCAGTTTATTGGATTGCATACTTTGAAGATAGTAGGCTTTCGATGAAACAGCAATTACATAGATATCGCTTTTCCCGCCTTTTAGTTCTTCCAGTTTTAGAGATGGTTCTGTTGTCCTCTCTTTTAAAATCGCTCCTTCATGAGTGTAATAAATATCATACGCATCAGCATTCTCAATCTGATTCCAAGAAATTATGTTTTCTGAAATGTTAACTTCGGGTTTTTTAAGAAAAATTTGTGAAATCCATTCAACTTCCTTTGAATAAAAGCTCTTGCCAGCGTCAATTTCCCCGTTTACAGCAACTGATACTGAATATTTTTTCCCAACTTCAACCCCTTGAGCTATAACATCCTCATTATACTCAAGCATCGGTGAATCTGTTTTTACTAAAATTTCATTCTGTTCGTCCCTGAATTTAAAGGTATATCCATAACCTTTTGTTTCTTGAGTAGTTGTAATTGTAACTAATCCATTCTCAACTTTTATATTTAAATCTTCTGGTGATGAATCCCTAAAGTTAAATAAACATAAAAAAGTAATACATATCACAAAAAGTATGCCCAAAAGAATATATATTAAATAGTTCACCCACGTCTCAGTTTTCATATGTATTTATAGTATATAACAAAAAAAACTTTTTTCAAAATAAAATATCGTTTTTTTTGCATTTTAATATTGACAAATTAAAATTACTATGATAAAATACTCGCAGAATATGGAGGAGAAAAAATGATAGACTTTAATCAATTAAGCACATTAACACTTACATCTTTAATCTTAGCTATTTCTTTTACAGTTTTAGCAATCGCAGGGATTTTCTTTATAATTTATAAGAAAGATTCTTTAAAAAACGCAGTCGTAAAATTTATTTGTGTTGCAGCATTACCATTTGTCGCTCTTTCAATGTGGTTTTTAGCTGTTTTGAGTATAACAGACACATTTGCAAATGAAGAAGCTTTAGCTATTGTTATTTCAATGGCTATTGGCGCCGCAATCGTTGCAATCGTTTACTTTATTGCAAAGGCTATTGAAGATTATAATTCAAAGAAAGCAAATAAAGATGTAAAAGAAACAAAAACTGACAAGGCAGACATCGTAAATGATATTTC
>CAMEYT010000034.1 GCA_945947685.1 uncultured Bacillota bacterium
TTGAACTCAATAAAAGTATTGAAAAGAGTGCGGCAGAACATACAAAATTATTAAAAGAAATTAATGAAAATCTTAAAAGGATTTTATAATATATAAAAAAATTATATATAGAAGATTTCTTTCAATAATCTCGAAGTAAAAATATTCAAGCAAAAATAATATTTATTGAATATATATTGCACGAATTATTGTTTAAAAATTGCGATTTTAAATTTGAGGATTTGTCTGCTATATCTTTAGCAGTAAAAATATATAAAGGGGGAGAAATGAAATATAGCGAATGCGGTGAAATAATTGAAAATTATGAAAATAACAAAAAAGAAATCAATGCTAGATTAAAAAGAGTTATGGAAAGGAAATTAACATCAAAAGAGATAGAATATTTTTCTGAAGAAAAAAAAGCTAAAATAGAGAGTATTGAAAAAGAAAGATCAAGGCTAAAGAGAGAGCTTTCTATTTTAGATAAAAAAATAGAACAAATTAAAAGCATAAGAAGCAATTCTATTGGAGAGAGTAATATAATATTTAAATCAAAAAAACATAGTTATGATTCAGATATTGAGAGCTTACAGAATCATAGAGAGATGTTAAAAAAACAAATTTGCGAAAAAAATAATAAGATAAATATTATTAATCAAGATATTAAAGAGAAGTTAGATGCGATTCAATATGGTGTAAATGTTAATTCTGAGGATTATGAAAGACTGACTAAAGAGATGGATAATCTTAAAAAATCATATGAAGAAGCAAGGGATATCATTGACGGAACATTTGCTTTATTAGATTCAAGGAAAGAGGCAGATAAGAAACAAATTTACGAAATTATTAAGAGGGTTCTTCGTGAAGATGGATTTAGGGTTGAAGAAAAAGTAGTAACTAAGAGAATTGAAAGAGAAGACAACGAAACTACAGAAAAAGTTAAGAAATCATTCGTAGTTGTCAATGATGAAGCGGGTTGCGAAAGAGAGTTTGCATCAAATAAGATTGGATCAACCCTTATGAAAGAAATGTATGATTATATTCCAAGTGAAACATATTTAAGAATAATTGATGAAATAAGTATATGCTATCGAAATCATATAGTTGAAAATAATAAAAAAATAAATAGGACTAGAAATTAATCTAGTCTTATTTAATTTTTTTAAATAAATAAGTTATTATTCGCAAAATGAGGTTCACAAGTTATATTTATTCCTAATTTTTTAAGAGTGTTCTCATCAGAGGCGGAAAGAATATATGTGCTATGTGCATTGCATCCCTTAAGATCTTCTAATTTATTTAAACATTTTCTCGCGTTTTCGTTCTTTGTTCCGCAAATTGCTAAGGCAATTAGAACATCATCCAATGTCAAAACGCTTGATTTTGATTTTAGTGTATTAATTTTTAACTCTAAAATAGGACGAAGAATTTCATCGCTTATCAATGTAACTCCATCTTCTATTCCTGCTAAAGTTTTTAATGCATTTAAGACAACTGCTCCAGAAGCAGATAGAAGACTCTTTGTTTTCCCTGCTACAAGGCTATTATCGGGCAATTCTAGTGCGATTGTTGGGTGGCCTGATTCTTTACTAATTCGTTTAGCAAAAGGGACAACAGGTAGAAAATCTTTCGTGATTTCAAGTTCATTCATTAACATTTGAACTCTATCAACTGTATCAAAAGATGCATTTCCTTTTTTATAATCACAGTAGTATCTAAAATATCTTCTAACGATTTCCTCTTTGCTAGCTTTTTGACAAACTTCGTCATCAACAATTCCATAACCAACCATATTTACACCCATATCAGTAGGGGAATAATATAGGTCTTTACCAATAATTTTTTTCAAAATATTTTTTAAAACTGGGAAAACTTCAAGGTCTCTGTTATAATTAATAGTTAATTTACCATATTTATTGAAATGGTATGAATCAATCATATTGATGTCCTTAATATCTGCCGTAGCAGCTTCATAGGCAACGTTTACAGGGTGTTTAAGTGGTAGATTCCAAACAGGAAAAGTCTCGAATTTTGCATATCCTGCCTTAACTCCACGTTTATATTCGTGATAAAGTTGGCTCAAGCAGGTAGCAAGTTTGCCACTTGAAGGCCCTGGTGCTGTAACAACAACAAGAGGTCTTGTTGTCTTTATATATGGATTAGCACCATAACCCTCGTCTGAAACGATTGTATCAATGTCATTAGGATACCCTTTTGTATATTGATGGAAATACACTTTTTCGCCACGTCTTTCCAGCTTTGTAGCAAATTTTTGAGCACTTGATTGACCTTTATATAGGGTAATTATAATGGATGATACATATAAACCTAACCCTCTAAAGCTATCAATTAGTCTTAGAACTTCGTTGTCATAGCTTAAGCCTAAATCAGCACGTATTCGATTCCTTTCAATATCATTTGCACTGATACAAATTACAATTTCAGCCTTATCTTTCATACTACAAAGTAATTTTATTTTTACATCTGGTTCGAACCCTGGTAAAACACGAGATGCGTGTAAGTCATCAAAGAGTTTGCCTCCCATTTCTAAATAAAGCTTATTTCCAAAAGAACTAATTCTCTCTAAAATTTTTTCTTTTTGTAGTTTGAGATATTTTTCGTTGTCAAAACCTTTTTTCATTCTTCCTCCCTTGTAAAACTAATTTTAGTATACAACTTTGAACAAAAAAATAAAAATAAAATGCAAAGAAAAATAAAAAAATATTTGAGACGTAAGCAACATTGTTAAAATTAACAATAATATATAAAAAAATAACATAAAAAGATGTTAAAAAGTAAAACATAAGATTATGAACTACTATCTTTTCATTCCTTTGTTTTTGATATTAATCTTATTAATTCCGATACCGATACTATTTAAGTCTTCGGCAAACTTTTTCAAGAGTGAAGGAATAGTGGTTGTATATATCTGTGGAGTTAAGTTGAAAGGGTTGGTTGTAAAGGTTGATTTAAGTGGAGTAAGAATTTATGAAGATAATAAAGAAATTCCTCAAGATGATTCTAATGAAAATGAACCAATTTATTTGAAAAAACTTTTGCTTCAAATCAAGGAAAAAATGAGGATGAAACTTCTCCAGATTAACTATAATTTTGGTGTAGGGGATGCATATTATTCTTCATTAATTGGCGGATGGATAAATATTGTTTTACTAATAATTTTAACAAGAGTTAAAAGTGAAAAGCCTACAGCTTCATTGTTAGTTTGTGATAATATAGCGTTTAATTCAAAGGTTTTTGAAGGAGCTTTAATGATAAAAGCGAGCATTACATTGTTTGATTTGGTATATTCTTTGATATATTCGGTTATTCTAATGATATATGTCAAAATCAATAAAAAGTAAGTAGTATGACATAAATACTACTATATATGGGGGTATTATGAAGATTTATAACGATAGAGATTCAATTAATCAACTTATTCAAAATAGTATGGAAAAAATAAAGGGGCTTATTGATTCAAGCACAATGATTGGAGAGAAAGTTGAAACTGAAGATGGCACGACTATTATACCAATTTCCAAAGTTTCGGTCGGATATGTTGTAGGTGGAGGTGAATATGCAGATCTTTCCTCAAAGCATACTCATAGTAATTTTCCTATGGCTGGTGGAAGTAGCGGGGGGATGAGTGTTAGCCCAGTTGGATTCTTAGTTGAACATAATGGGGAAGTCAATTTCATTAATATTGAAGATAAGAGTATGTATCAAACTATTTTGAATATGGTTAATGTTATTCTGAAAAAAATGGGAAAGAAGAGGGAAAATGATGAAGAATAAAATTTTCTTTTTATCGTTAATTCTTGTGATTGTTATCCCTTTTATATTCCCTTTAACAAATCAAAATTCGAGTGCTGAAGTTTATACAAGTGCAAAGGCTATGTGTGTGATTGAAAGTAGTTCTAAGAGAGTTCTATATTCGAAAAACGAAGAGCAGAAATTGCCTATGGCAAGCACAACAAAGATTATGACAGCAATTACTGCAATTGAAAGTGGAGTGGATTTGGATACATATTTTGAAATTCCTCACGAAGCAGTTGGAATATCTGGGACTTCAATATATTTACGCGATGGAGAAAGACTAACTATTAGAGATTTATTATATGGATTGATGCTTGTTTCAGGCAATGATGCAAGCTATGCAATCGGAGAATATGTTGGTGGTGGAGTTGAACATTTTATAGATATGATGAATTGGAAAGCTCGTCAAATTGGGGCTTTTAATACTCATTTTGCAAATACCCATGGGTTAGATGAAGAAGGACATTATACGACAGCACATGACCTTGCTCTTATTACAAGCTATGCTTTAAAAAATGATATTTTTAGAGAAATCGTGTCTACGAAAGATATGCAAATAACAAATGAAGATGGGAAAGTAAGATATTTTAGAAATAAAAATAAGCTACTGAGTGTTTTAGATGGTGCAATAGGAGTAAAAACGGGGTATACTGGAGATGCTGGCCGTTGTCTTGTAAGTGCGGTTGAACGAGGAAATATGCAGATCGTATGCGTTGTTTTAGACTGTAAACCAATGTTTGAGGAGAGTGCAGAATTACTTAATAAAGCTTTTGAGGAGTATGAACTTATTAATCTTTCTCAAAATTTAGAATTTGAAAAGACTGTTCCTGTTAATGGAGGGTGTAAAGATAGCGTCAAGGTTTCGGATATTAAAGCTTGCTATTATCCAATTAAAAAAGGTGAAAAAGAGAGTATTTCTGTCGAAGTAAATATGCAAGAGTCTGTCGATGCTCCTATAAAAAAAGGGGATGAAATTGGAGAAATTCGAATTTTTATTAACAAAGACTTGCTATTTTCTGAAAAAATCTTTACAATGGAAGATGTAAAGGAGAAGGGAGTATTACAAAAAATAGGAGATGTAATCTCTCAATGGTGAGAAATAAATGAGATTAAATAAGTTTTTAAGTACTGCAGGAATAGCTTCACGTAGAAAAAGTGATGAGTTAATTAACGAAGGAAAAGTGAGTGTTAATGGAAAAGTAGTAACTGAAATGGGGGTAGAAGTTAACCCAAAGAAAGATAGAGTTGTTTATGAGGGTGAAGAGATAAAGCTCCCAGGTGCTTTTGTTTACTACAAATTTCACAAGCCAAAGGGTTGTGTTTGCACAGCAAAAGATGAAAAAGACAGAAAAACAATTTATGATGTTATCAATCTTCCTGAAAGATTATTCTCAGTTGGACGATTGGATTATGATACAGAAGGTCTTTTAATTTTAACAAATGATGGTGAGTTTGCAAATAAGATTTCTCATCCTTCATTTCATATTGAAAAGGAATATAAGGTTACTGTTGAGGGGGCGGTTCTTGAAAGTGAAATGGCAGTTTTGCGAAAGGGCGTCGTAATTGATGGAATAAGAATGCCTACGGCAAAAGTCAAATGGTTAAGCTATGAAAAGGGATTTACTAAACTTTCAGTTATAATTGATGAAGGTCAGAATAGACAGATTAGAAAAATGTTTGAAGCAATTGGGAAATCCATTAAATTGCTAAAGAGAGTGAGAATAGGAAAAGTAACTCTTGGTGGACTTAAGAGGGGA
>CAMEYT010000035.1 GCA_945947685.1 uncultured Bacillota bacterium
GATTGTGATATCCGAATAATTTACATCTCTAAAAGTTTGTTTTCTTACATCATAAATCTTGGAGAGCAACAGTTCCTTTATTCTCTGTGCGATAAGCTCAGCCTGTTCCTTATATTTCTCTTTAGCTATCAATTTAGCATTTGAGATATCATAGATTGCTGGAAAATTCTCTTTTTCCTTACTTTCTTTCAGATTAAGAATATCAATCCTAACAGCCGGTATTTTGTTTTGAGGGAATTTTTCTTCTTGCCCATATTTAAATACAGAGGTCAAGTTATAATCAATCCCTGTATTTTCCTCTTTCATAATATTTCCGAAAACTTCATTTACAAAATCTAAGATAAGTGGATCGCTTCTAAAATTGCTCTTTAGATAATACACTCCACCGTCATCACTCAACTCATTAATATCATTTTTCATTATTTCCGATGTAGCATTTCTAAATCCATAAATCCCTTGTTTTGGATCTCCAACTGCAAGAAATTTACATTTTTCGGATATAATTTTCATTATCTTCTCTTGAACAGGATTGGTATCTTGATATTCATCAATTATTACATAGTCGTAATTCTTTTGAATCTCATCAATTACTTTTTCATCTTGTAACAAAGTCAATGAAAATTTTTCCAAATCATTAAAATCAATACAATTCTCGTTGAGTTTAATTTTTTGCAATTCTTGTTCATAAATTTCATAGAAATCATATATATCACAAACTAATTTGTTCGGTTCCCAGAATTCTTCCTTTATAAAATCATCCGACTTGTATTTTTTCTTCAGATTATCCACCAAGTTTTTTATTGCTTGAAAATCTAAGTTTTCTGCTTTAGTTTTAATTCTTCCAAAATTAAAATTTTTAATAACATCAATATTCTCTCGCAAAGTATTTTCACTAGTAACATTTTGAAGCACAGAGATATAATTTTTTATATATTTGTAATTTGCTGCACTTTGGTCAAGTTGTGCCAAAATTTTTGCAATTCTATTCGTGTAACTAAAAACTCTGTCAACCAGCATTTTATTCATATTTTCTGTGGCTGACTTATATATTTCTTCTTGGTTGTTTTTATAAAACTCAAAAGCTTCCTTTGGATTTGCTAAAACAGAAAAATGGTTTTCAAGAGCAAAGGTTATGTTCTTTAACATATCCTTTTTACTATGCAAAACTAGAAGCATATCTAAAAACTTATCTATAGTGCAAGCCTTTTCATAGGCATTCTCAAACGCTTTATCGCGAATTGCCCTACTTTTGCTCTCATCTAACAGATAATAATCATTAGAAACAGAAAGTTTATCTATATTCCTTTTGATGATTTTCTGTAAAAAAGAGTGCATTGTGGAAATGTCAGAAGTTAGTATGTCGTCTATTTGGTCGAGAATCCAATCGTCATTCTTCGATTCCATTAACTTACTCAAAAGACGTTCCTTCATTTCATTAGCTGCATTATTAGTAAAAGTAACAACCAAAAGCCTATTGATTGGAGTATGTGCTTTCACTAAATTTGCTATGTATTGAATTAGTGTAGTTGTTTTACCCGTTCCAGCTGACGCACTAACTATTGCTCTATCCTTATCGTTTTCTAAAACGCATTTTTGTTCTAATGTTGGAAAACTACTCATCTTCGCCCTCCTTTAATAGATCTTCTTGTTTCTTCGCAGATATATTCCTAAAGCCCTCACTCTTGTTGTAGAGACATATTCCTCTATATTTACAGTATTCGCAAGATTTTTCGTTTGGCAGACTTTTAATATTTCCGTTCCCCATTTGTTCTAACGCTTTTTCGCTGATGTTAAGCGCATATTTTTCTAACTTCTGTAAATCTTCCTCACTAATTGAGTTAAAATCAATCTCATCTCCCTTTCGTTCTGCCTTAATTATATCGCTCTTTATATAATTTTTATCATTAAATCTTGAGTCAATATCTTTAATTGCGCCATCGTCTAACGTTATTCCCTCAAGAATTTTCTTATCTTTTGTTTCATAACCTGGCTTTGCATTAAAATAGTAAACTCCCAAAGGAGCTTTTCCAAGCATTTCACGAAGAGCATTACTATATATAAATAGCTGCACCTTTTTGCCATAATATAATTCTGTATATAAATTTGTAGATATGTTCCCAGTCTTATAGTCTATAATTCTAAACTTATTTTTCTCCTCATTAATAAGACTGTCAACTCGGTCTATCTTTCCTCTAAATGTTATCTCTCTTCCACCCATAAGATATTTTTTTGAAATAGTTAATTCTTCTTTGAGCGGTTTAAAATGCGAGCATCTTGCCTCTTTTACAATTCTTGAACAAAGCTCAATACAGTCTTTTTTAAGCTCCTTTTTAATTAGCTCTCGGTCAGGCAAAAATTCCAACTGTTGAAAATTAAGAAGATTATCTATATTCTCGTTTACAAACTTTTGTATTTCTTCTTTGCTAATACTCTTCAAATCATCTGCATATTTATTCACGAAACGCTCCAACATCTCGTGGTAGAAAGTTCCCTTGTCATTTTTCTGGATATTCACACTAAACTTTGGAATTAGATATAGAGAATAATCAACAAAATGTTTAAATGGACAATCATAATATCTCTCAATTCGAGACACACTAAACACATTATCTTTCAATATCGGACGATTTATTTTTTCTCTATTTAAACTCAACGTCTCAAAATCACATTTCAAAACTTGTTGTAAACTTCCTACAAAATCAGAAGGGACTTCTTTATCCTTCAAATCTTCAATTAATTTTAATTTTGCGAATTTTTTATTTCCTCCCAAAGTGAAGAGATATCTTTCAAAATTTTTATCAACCCCAAAATACGCTATCTCTGCTGAATTAATAATCTTCTCCTCTTCAAATATCCTCATCAACTGGTCAACAAACATCGCCTTATCAGTTGACTTTCCATCCTCATCTGCTGTTGTGAAGGAAACATACAGATTGTTCTTTGCAAGACAAAGATTGTTGAATAGCTTAAATCTATTTCTTCGATTTATCATTTTTACAGTTGGGTTAATCTTCTTTCTAAGTCCAGCATCTGATATATCACTGTCTGTCATCAGACCGCTGTCGGTCATTGCTACAGGAAGTTTTCCTCTATTTGCCCCCAAGACTATAAAATTATCACACTCTCCAAAATAACTGTTGGTCATATCCCCAACAAAAACCGCATCGCAAAAAGAGGGTAAGCTTGATAGATTACAATTTGAAATGACAAGCATAAGCAATTATACGAAATTATTGAAATCATAAGGTTCATCCTTATCTAGAACTTGTAAATTTTGTTCTATATTATCAGGTGCTTGTTCCTCGATACTTCTCTCCTTCAAAAGACCTTTCTCATCTAATTGAGCGAGATATTCATTATGTTTTTCAAATGAATTCACTATTATCTCTCGAATAACATTGACAAAGTCTCTGAATGTCAAGCAGTTATCCATTTTTGAAATGTATTCATCTATTTTTGGAAGCTTATCCTTGAGATAGGCATAGAATCCCTTTCTTCCATTTATATTTCTCTCATTGACAAAGGCAATCACTTCTTCTCGATTATCCAATTCAAAAAGAGGACAATTTAAAATATATAATAAATCTTCATTAAGAAAATTTTTCTTTTTTAAATTTATTATTTTTGATATATACATAACAAGCAAGCTATTTTTCATATTCACTTCTGTGTCGAGATAATATGGGATTTCCCTCTCAGTGAATATTTTTTCAATCAAGCTGGAATATCTCTCCAAACTAGAACAACCTACATTAAAAGATTTATACCTTTCTCCCCTGTAAACTCTGTATTTAATTAGACTTGCAATATATTCAATCTCAGCTTTTATGCTTGACGACGAGGATACACTCAAATATTTTTCCTTCTCTCCTTTTATATCTTGACTAAATAAATTAGAAGCAATTTTAGTCTGATTCTTATTAAGAGAGTTTTTTGCTGAATTAATTACAATTTCTACATCCTCTTCAACCGCAAGTTTTCTAATCTTTTCAAGAATATCCCCTTCATAGATGTATTGATTGCTTAAACTCATAGGAGTTGCAACACTTATAACTAGTTTTTTGCAGTTATTCATACACGCTTTAATTAATTGATAATTCAATTCTGTGAAGCTATCAAATCCAGCAAAGATAATAATCTTATCATTCAATATATCCTTATTTTTAATATTATCGATACAATCTTTTTTACATTCCATAATTTGTTGATATTCCCTATAAATAAGTGAAAGATCGTGTATCTTCTTTTTAAGGATCTCCTTACTACCCATATATTCTAACTCATCGGGAGTTATCATACAACTCTTGATTTGGTTGATATTTTTTAAAATTTCATAGCAGAACATTGGACTCATTTTTTTATAAAATATAAGCTTATCTGCAATCTTTTGCATTGCTTTTTGAACAAGCATAATGCCATCAAGAATATTAATAGTTTCTATATTCTCCTTGCCTAAAATCTCCTTTGCCAATCCTGTAAGACTAACGATATTAATATTGAAAATAGCAGATAAGTTAAGCGTATCAAATAGTAGATCCTCCGCCTTGAGTGTGAATCTATCTGGGACAACTATAAAATACTCTGTATTGATATCTTTTACATCAATACTTTTAAAAGTGTTTTTTACTGACTCAAAAATAGTACTTCCTGTGATTAGCTCGACTCTCATATAAGAATAATATCACAAATAAAGAAAAAAGACAATTAGTTTATTGCCTCTTTATTTCCTACTTTATATTTAGCCAGCTTAGCCACCATTGTGCTCAATCTATTTGTATGATTAATTTGTCTCTGCTTCTCTTTTCTGTTTTTTATAATCCTATTTCTTTCAACGAGCAGATTTATCATTCTCTCTTTATTATCAACCTCTTCTTGTAAAAGTTTAATTTTTTGTTCAAACGATTTTTTTACATCAGAGTATTCCTTTTCTAAATCATTAGTTATTTTTCTTTTAATCAATTTAACTAATCCCATAAAAATACTATAGAGGTCGTCCTCAGTAATTTCTCTCTGTTTTGATTTGTAATCTGAAATATTTATACTATTATCCATTTGACTCCTCCGAAAACATTATTGACAAGTATATTTTTTTTAATCACAGCATAATTTAAAAATATGAATAAATATATCTTAAGAAGTGAATATGATTGTTTAGTTAAAACAGAAAATGAGGAGAGCTTGCTTGACAGCAATTCTCAAATAATTTTTGATTATCCTGAGCGAATTTTAGTTTATCCTCTTTCCCAAAGCAAATTTTCATATCCTTTTGTAATTGACTTATCTTCAAATCAAGATGGAAAAAATTATAAATTTATACAATATGAAGATAATAAGCTTTTCTATTTGCACTCCCCTTACTCTATTAAAAATGAGATAATCGAAGAGGTTACCCTCAACGGGAAAAAATATGAAATATCATTGAGCCAAGAAGAGATAAGCTTTAAAAACTCAACAATAAAAAAGAGTTTTCCAGTTCTTTCTGAATTTAAAACTTATGCTCTTCAAGTTAAAGAACCTTTCATTTTACTT
>CAMEYT010000036.1 GCA_945947685.1 uncultured Bacillota bacterium
TCTTGTTTTTCATCTTCTTCGGCTTGAGCTAAAATCTTAGCGACTTCTGGCTTTTTTTTAACCTCTTCTGCTTTTTCAGGAGATAATTCTTTTAGTTTATCATTAAACTCAGCGACGTTCTTTTTTCTTTTAGATTTTATTTTTCTTTCATCGCTGCTTGGATCTATAATTGACATCAAAAGATCGCCAACAAAGAATATTAAAAATCCTCCCGCAATAATAATTCCCAAAATAATAACAACATTCAAAATAATTGTACTCATTTTATCCTTCCTTTTGATGATATTTCTTGATTTATTTTTTTTATTATAATCATAAATTAATCAAATGTCAAGATTAAAATAGGTTTGAAGATAAAAAAGTATAAATTTTTTGCTAAAAACAACAATATGCACAACTTCTTCTCTCTAAGTATAAAAAAAGGGCGATTAAATCGTCCAAAAACATTCAATTTTGTAATAAATTTCTAAATAAAAAATATTTTTTTATTAAGAAATCGTATTATATGCACGCTTTTTATACTTCCAAATTAAAATATTTAAATTTAATACATCTTTAATTTGAGCCTATATGCCTGTATTTACAAAATTCATTTTTCATATTATTTATTAGAATTATTTACTATTTTTCCATTTTTTCTAATTCTTCCATCTTTTAAGTGTTGGAAAGAGCTTTGCACAATATGCCTTCATCTCTTCATTTGTCATTCCTGCTTGTGCACCAAATTGTGAGCACATTTCAATATATTCTTCCATTGAAACTTTATCAATAAACTCTCCGTCTTTGTAGCAATATTTGCAATACAATTCATTAGCTGAACCGTCCTTATTACTCCCAAATTGATCTTTTGTCATTGGCATTCCACAGCTCTGACATATTTTCTTTTTCATATCCTTTTCCCATTTTAAGAATTAGCAGTTTTCATTTTTTATTAATTTTTTCATAAAAGTATCTTAAGGAAAAATCCTAATTGAATATTTTTTTACTTGGTGGAGACGGAGGGGTTTGAACCCTCGTCCGAAAATGTTCTAAAAAGCTTTTCTCCGTGTGCAGTTTATCTTTTTATCTCGAAAATTACTAACCGATAAACAGGTGCAATCTTCCAGCACTTTATATTTTCCTACAATCTAAAGCACTAACTAATTGTAGAAGTTTCACTTAACTGATACTTAATTCTAAAGATAGTGAGTCATTAGATGAGCAGGTCGATTGTTCGACCAAGTCCTTGTTATACCGCTAATTAGGCAGCATAAGCAAGAGTTTCATTGTTGTTTGCGTTTATTCGCTTTGTCAGTTTTTAGATAGCTGGCATCTACCACACGCTTTACACTCCTCATTACATCCCCGTCGAAACCAAAATCGCCCCCATTCATCTCAAAGGTCGCATTGCCCTATCGATATCTTTTTGAATGGATTTTTCCTTCAACGTTTCTCTTTTATCATAGAGTTTCTTCCCCTTAGCAACCCCTATTTCTACTTTGATGCGTCCATCTTTGAAATACATTTTTGTTGGGACTAGAGAAAAGCCTTTTTCCTTGATTTTTCTTTCAAGTTTATCAATTTCTGCACGATGCATTAGCAACTTTCTAGTCTTTCGACTGTCTGGGACAAACGCACCTGTGTTCTCATATGGCTTAATATATGCATTTCTTAAAAAGATTTCTCCATCTTTGATATTGACAAAACTGTCATTAAGGCTCACACCTCCGCCACGAATTGATTTTACTTCACTTCCTTCAAGGACTATACCTGCTTCAAACAGGTCAGAAATGAAGTAGTCATGAAATGCTTTCTTATTATTAGTAATTAACTTCATTTCTCCTCCATTATATCATAATTTTTTATTTTTATCAAGTTTTATTAAAAAGCAAGTTCAAATGTAACTCTTCTGCTATAGATATTTGATTCAACTAGCTTAACTCGGACCTTATCTCCAATTTTAAAAGACGCTCTCTCACCCTTCAACATCATCGAACGTTCAAAGAACAAATAATTATCAAGAGGCAACGTTTCAATCTTAACAAGTCCTTCGACCGAATTTTCTAATTCTACATAGAAACCATAGGAACATACGCTCGTAATTATGCCGTCAAACACTTCTCCTATTCTGTCTTTCATCAGATATGCTCGCCATAGATCATCAACATCTCGCTCCGCTCTGTCCGCATTTTTCTCTGTTTCACTGGATTGTAAAGCACTATCATCAGCGAACTCATCCATTTCTTCTCGTCGAGTTTTTGTAATATTCTTCTTGTGAAGAGATTCCTTTATAAATCTATGAATCGTCAAGTCTGGATATCGTCTTATAGGCGATGTAAAATGACAATAATACTGTAGAGCTAGTCCAAAATGTCCTAGACAATCCTTCAAATATCTTGCCTTTTGCATTGAGCGTAAGACAACTTTATTCACCGTTTCAGCAAAAGGTTTATCCTCTATAATTTGCAACAACTTTTGAAAATAGTCAGAATCTAATTCCTCAGGAATATCTGGAATTTTTACTCCCAATCCCTTGATAAATTCAAATACATTTCTCACTTTCTCTGGGCGAGGCTTTTCGTGAACTCGATAAACAAATGGAAACCCTTTAACACAATATTCTTTTGCAACTGTCTCGTTGGCTAGAATCATAAATTGTTCAATTAAACGATGTGCGATATTTCTCTCACGCTTTGCGACATCAACGACATAGCCTTTCTCATCAAAGACAAATTTTGGTTCTGGTATTTCGAGGTCAATAGCTCCTCGTTCTTTTTGATTTTTCTCAAGAATCTCAGCTAACTCAACCATTGTCATTATTTGTCGTTTAAATTTATCCGCCTTAGTCTTTCTCTCGCCTGTTATAGTAGCATAAACCTCAGTATATGTCAATCTTGCCTTACTCTTGATAACTGACTCGCAAATTTTATGGGCAATAACCTCTCCTTTTTTATTCACTTCCATTATACATGAAAGAGTCAACCTTTCTACTCCTTCATTTAATGAACAAATCCCATTCGACAGAGATACAGGCAACATAGGGAGCACGGAGGTTGGGAAATATGTACTCGTCCCTCTCTTATATGCTTCTTCGTCAATAGTTGAACCTCTTTTTACATATTCACCTACATCTGCAATATGAACTCCAAGAAGATATCCCTTTTTTGTCCTTTTAATTGAAACAGCATCATCAAAATCTTTAGCATCTTCTCCGTCGATTGTAAACATAACTTCTTTTGTTAAATCAAGTCTACCTTTCTTCTGTTTCTCTAAGACTTTTTTAGGAAGTTTTTTACTTGCTGTAATTACTTCACTTGGAAATTCTTCATATAAATTATGATCTCTGATTATAGATAATTCTAAAGTTTTAACATCATCATTTTGCCCAAGAATTTCAATAATTTCAGCAGTTATAATTCCCTTTTCTCCTCTAAAAATTCTTGCTACAACCTTATCATTTTCTTTACAAACTAACCCGGATTTTCTCACCATTAATTTCATTGGGATACGAGTATTATCTGGATCTAAAAATAAAGTTTTACTAACTTTCACTATTGTCCCAACAACTCTCTTTACGGGTGAATACACAGCAACAACTTCGCCCTCAGGATTTGCTCCCATTGCATTAACACGAACTATAACCCTATCCCCGTCAATCGCGCCGTTCGATTTATTACCCGGGATAAATATATCTTCTTGATCGTTACCTATTTCACAGAATCCAAAACCTTTTGCATTCCCGATGTATTTTGCCTTCATATATCCACGAGAAGGAATTGTTATAAATTTATTTTTCCTAACCTCAAAAACATCGCCGTTTGCAACTAATTTATTAAATTCTGTCTTTACACTTTCTACTTTAACACCTAAAGCGTTAGCTAAAAACAAAAAAAGATTGTCTGGTTTAGAATAAGCCAAACTATCTTTAGCAATTAAATTAAACAATCTTTCTTTTATTGCCATTTATGCCACCGTTTTGTTGATAATCTCTGTAACAAAGTAAGCCAATGCACAGAACGCAATTATGCTGGCCATAACGATAGTTATAATTTTTAACTTTCCATCTCTTGTTGAGCCCTTGTTTTTTGCATAATAACTATCCTGTATTCCTGTAATTACATTTCCTTCATCTGTTGAGTTATTTGATTGAATTAAAATTGTTACAATAATAACAATCGCACATGCAACAACTATCCCAAATAATACATATCTTAATACGGGGAAAATTTTTGTAATCCAATCTGATTGAATCTCTCCTTCTGCAAGCATAGATAATATTTTCATTTTCTCTCCTTTATTTTCTAGCTAGAATAATCAAAACCAACATAGTTGTCAAGAGTGCAAGATAAATAAATGGCAATACTTTGAACTTTGGCTTATCGTTTATAAATCCTTTTATCAAAGTTCCTGCACTAATTGCCATTAACAGTGAAATTATAATAACAACTAAAGCAAATGTTGTAGTATTCCACATATAAATCCAGTTTTTAATTTCTACAATGAAATTTCCTAACAAACTAGTGTTCATTATTCCTCCAAACATTGAAATTATAGCATATAAAAAAAGTTTTATCAAGCAGATTAATCACTTTGTTATGATTTTAATAAAAAAAATCAATATAATACAAACAATTAATTGACAAAAGCACCCTAAAATGATATATTTTAGATGTCGTAAAGAGAATTTAATTCCAATAAACAAGTTCATCTCAAGCACCAAATTTAACAGTAGAACATCAAAAAATCGACATATGCTGGTGTAGCTCAATCGGTAGAGCACTGCCTTGGTAAGATTTGAAATGCCTAAAATTACCGACTTAAAAACTTAATAAATTAGCCTATTTTTATAGATATGCTACTGTGGCTCAGCGGTAGAGCACTGCCTTGGTAAGGCAGGGGTCACGGGTCCGATTCCCGTCAGTAGCTCCACTCATTAAAAGTCGCTAAAACCCTTTATTTTCCTAGGGTTTTGGCGATTTTTTTATTCACATTTTTTAACGAAATTTTTAAAGCAAAAAAACATTTGCTGTCAATTTTTGGTGCAATTGCTGTCAATATTTGCTCCATAAAAAAGACCGATAGTCATAAAATCAACTATCGGTCTAATTCTTTATGAAACTACCTAAAACAGGTACATTTGCTGTCATTTGCTGTCAAATTTATTTTAGGCAAAATAAAAAATTACTTTTAAAATATTTCAAATTCTAGTTCAGTTTTTCTATCGTAAATTTCGCCTTGTGGAATTTTATACATTGACGAGTGTTTGCTTTTTCTAGCATAACAATAAGTACATTGATGATTGCAAGTGTCGTATCTGCCAATATCTACTGCTGGCATACTTCCACAATTTTTACGGTGTCCATCAATTTTGTTATTTTTTCTTTTGAATGTCAGTACTAAATTCTTAAACTTTTCATTAAGTAAATGTTCGAGTATTTCTCCTTCAATACATTTGC
>CAMEYT010000037.1 GCA_945947685.1 uncultured Bacillota bacterium
TGATTATCTATAGCTTTGCGTGTTTTATAATCAAGGTTATAAACTTCATTATTGATTTGGTTTTCTTGATTACTGCTTTGATCCATCGTTTGCTCATATTTTTTTTCTGGCTCAATATTCATACTTTGGCTGATACCAAGATAAATACCTGTTGCTGCACCTGCAAGACATATTGCACAAAAAGCAGAAACAAAGGTCTTTTTTAATATTCTTTTTCTTTTTACTGAATTCATATTATTATATTATACAAAATATAATAAATTGTCAATAATAATTTATAACTTTAAAAGGTTAACTATATATTTTTAGTTAGGGTATTATAAATAAATAATTTCTTCCTCAAATAAAAAGCCTGCATATGCTGCGATTTGTTTTATGCAATTAATTAATTTAATTACATCTATTGCCTTTGCATTTCCTAAATTAACAATAAAACCGGAGTGTTTATGCGAAATCATTGCATCGCCCATTCTCAAACCTTTCAATCCTAGGTCATCTATTATTTTTGCAGGGATTATTTCATTATTTCGCTTAAAAATGCTGCCTGCGGAAGGAAAATTATATGGCTGTTTTTCCTTTCTTATATTTATAAATTCATTCATTTTAATTAAAATGTCGTGCATATTGCCGCTTTTTAATTTTAGCTTAGCAGAGATAATGATTTCGTCGCTTAAAAAACTATTTCTGTATTCAGATTTAAATTCTTTAATCTTTTTTATTTTTCCATTTTTTATAACAGTTATTTCTTCTAAAAACTCAAATATGCTGTGATTAAATGCACCAGCATTCATTTTTATTGCTCCACCAATCGTTCCAGGGATACCATAACTCCATTCTAAGCCAGAAATTGAGTTGTTTTGCAGGAATTGATTTAAATTAAATAAGTTTACTCCGCTTTCAACATAAACGCCCTCAAAATCTCGTTTTTTGAATATTTTTATATCATTAAATTCCTTGAATGAAATTATAACTCCATCATATCCCTCGTCTTTAATTAATATGTTACTGCCATTCCCAATTAAAAAATATGGCATATTGTGCGTTTTACATATTTCTAATATTTGTTTTAATTCTTTAATATTTTTTGGAACTGCGAAGAATTTTGCACATCCACCAATTTTAAATGTAGTATGTTCCTTTAAGGGTTCATTTTCCTTTACAGATATATTACCAAATAGTTTTTCCATAACTATATATATGTGGATAAAAAATATTTTGTTCTACGATTGCTCTTTTTCTCTTTACTTAAATATATTTTTTATGCTAAAATATGTATGGAGAAAAAATAAATGAAAGCGGTTATTCAAAGAGTAAAAAATGCACGACTTTCCGTTGAAGGAAAATTAATTTCTGAAATAGGCCAAGGATTAGTTGTTTATCTTGGAGTATGGAAAAATGAATTTATCAGTTAAAGATATTTTAGGGGAAATTTTACTTGTTTCACAATTTACTCTCTATGCTAACACATCACATGGAAATAGGCCGAGTTTCTTTGATGCAGAAAGTCCTGAGCGAGCGAACTTAATGTATGAACAATTTGCACTTGCTTTGAGTGAATATAGTATCCCAGTTAAGAAGGGTGTTTTTGGGGCAGATATGCAAATTGAACAGCTCAATGATGGACCTGTTACAATCATTTTGTAAATTTGTCGCACAGCGGCTATGAATATAAAGGAGCAGATATGATTATTTTAGGAGATTACCACACACATACAAAATATTCCAGAAGAGGACACGGCAAGGGGAGTGTTCTTGAAAATGCTAGTGTTGCAGCAAATAAGGGATTAAAGCAGATTGCTATAACTGATCACGGCTTTAATCATTTTATGTATGGAGTTCGCAGAAAAGAAATTCCTGAAATACGAGAAGAAATTCTCACCGCTAGGGAAGTTTCTGGCGTGGATATATTATTGGGGGTAGAATCAAATTTAATCTCTCTAAATGGAGATATTGACCTAAAAGAAGAAGATTATGAAAACCTTGATATTATTCTTATGGGACATCATAAAATAGTCAATTTTGAGGGATTTAAAAATAGATATAGATTGGGATTGGATAATCTCCTATTGAGTCCTTTTGCACCAAGTAAGGAAAGATTAAATCGCAACACGACAGCTTTTCTTAAAGCTATTGATAAGAATCCTATAGACATAATTACACATTTAAATTATGGGTGTCCAACAGATACGCTTGCGGTTGCAAAGTTGGCAAAACAGAAGGGAGTATTAATTGAAATAAATGGAAAGAGGATTCATTTTACAGATAGAGAACTAATTACGATGGCGGAAGAAGGTGTTAAGTTTATTATAAATTCTGATGCTCATTCACCTGATAAAGTTGGAGAAGTCAATAATTCCATTAATCAGATTATTAGACTTGATATTCCAACCTCACTGGTTGTAAATTTAGATAAATTGCCAAAGTTTAACAAAAAGAGGAATTGATGAGTTTTTCGAAAGATAGTAAAATTGATATTTTGAAATCGGGCACAATAGAGAATGATTGCTGTGTGCTTGCATTTTTATCGGGGTTATTTCACGGCTGCGGGGAGATATCAAAATCTAACGGAAAATATATAGCTAGTTTTGTAACAGATGTTTCAGAATTATATGATTATCTAAACGAAGTTGTCCACAAATTGTATGGAGAGTGGTTGGAAATTGAAATTGAAGATGATTATGTGATTAATAAGACTACATATTATAGAATAACGATGTCAGAGGAAAATTCTGAGCGAGTTTTAAATGATATAGGAATACTTGAATTAACCCCAACTGGATATGAAATTATTTGGGGAATTGATAACAGGATTATTGCTGAAGAATGTTGTAAAAAAGCATTTGTAAAGGGGGCGTATTTGGGCGCCAGCACGTCGAGTATAAGACTGGCAGGAGAGGAAGAATGGAAGAAAACTACATCGGGGTATCATCTTGAATTTACTTCCCATAGTCATCAATTTTTAACTGATTTAGCAAATTTACTTGCAGAGTTTGGCATCATTTCTAAACTAGTAGAAAGAAAATCCCTCTATGTGCTTTATATTAAAGAGGCAGAGGTTATTAAAGACTTGCTCGCACTTGTTGGGGCAAATAATAGTGTATTAGCTCTTTCGAATGAAATGATAACGAGGGAAAGGAGAAATAAAGTTAATCGAGAAGTTAATTGTATTAATGCTAATATAAATAAAACTATTGATGCTAGTATGCGACAAGTCGAAGCGATAAATACCATTGCAGAGACTATAGGAATTGATGCGTTGAATGAAGATTTACAAGAAGTTGCAATGTTAAGGCTTGCAAACCCAGAAGAGAGTTTAGGAGACTTACTTGAATTATCTACAATAAAACTCACTAGAAGTGGGCTTAATCATAGATTGAAGAAATTGGAAAAAATAGCTAAGACACTAAAGGAATAATAAGGAGAGAAAATGAAGGAATTTATACACTTACACTTACATACAGAATATAGTTTACTTGATGGATTAGCGCGTATTTCAAAGTTAATCGACATTGTCAAAGAAAGAGGGTGGAGTGCCGTTGCGATAACTGATCATGGGAATATGTTTGGAACGTTAAAAATGTATGAAAAATGCATTGAAGAAGGAGTAAAACCCATAATAGGATGCGAATTTTATATTTGTCATGATAGATTTAACAAAACAAATAGAGAGGATACAGGGCACTTAATTTTGCTTGCTAAAAATAACACAGGATATAAAAATCTTCTCAAATTAAACTCTATCGCATATAGAGAGGGGTATTATTACAAACCAAGAATTGATTATAAAACTTTGGAAAAATACAATGAGGGATTAATATGTCTTTCTGCTTGTTTAGCGGGACATATTCCACAATTTATTCTCAAAAGAAGATATGATGAGGCGGAGGAATTAGCTCTTTGGTTTAAAAATATATTCAAGGATGATTTCTATCTTGAAATTCAAAATCACAATATCCCAGAAGAAAGGGAGGTTATGATACATTTAGCAGCTATGTCTAAGAAGTTAGGGATTAAATTAGTTGCTACAAACGACGTGCATTATTTGAATAAGGAAGATGCAGAGTTACAAGATGTTTTGATGTGTGTTCAAATGAGAAAGACGATCGATGACCCTGATAGAATGAAGTTTTCTACAAATGAATTTTATCTAAAAACTTATGAAGAAATGGCGGAGGCTATGCAGGGCTTTGAAGAAGCTTTGGATACTCCAAGAGAGATTGCCGATAAATGCGAAATAGTGATTAAGACGAAGTCTTTGGGTGAAGTGTATGGAGTGGATGAAAAATACAAACTTCCTCAAAATAAAAACTACATTCCTATTTATACGCCTGATACCGGCGAAACTCCTTACGATTTCCTTTACAGGATTTCTTATGAAGGATTACACAAATTCTATAAAGAAATAACTCCTGAGTTAATCGATAGATTGGAAATGGAGTTGAAAACAATTAAAGATCAAGGATTCGTTGAATACTTCTTGATTGTATGGGATTATATCAATTATGCACGTGAACACGATATTCCTGTCGGACCTGGAAGAGGTTCAGGAGCAGGTTCATTAGTTGCATATTGCTCGGGAATCACAGAAGTTGATCCTATTAAATACCATCTTATTTTTGAAAGATTTATCAACAAGGAAAGAGTATCAATGCCCGATTTCGACGTAGACTTCTGTCCTGATAGATGTCAAGAAGTCATCGATTATACAAAGAGAAGATACGGAGAAGACCATGTTTCCAATATTATTACCTTTGGGACAATGGCGGCAAAGAACGCTATACGCGATGTTGCAAGAGTTTTGAATGCGACTAGCGATATTATCCCAATTGTTAAAGAAATACCAGGTAAAGTGCCAGATGGATTAAATCCCAAGAAGCCTGTTTTGAAATACTATTTTGGAACAACGGGAGATCCAGCTTATGATAAATACATAATACCAGACCTAAGAAAAGCTTATGAGGAAAATGATACTATAAAGAAAATTGCAGATATGGCTATAAAGCTCGAGGGTGTGCCAAGACAGACATCTATGCACGCAGCTGGAGTTTTGATTGCTCCTCAACCTGTAGATGACTTTGTCCCACTTGCAAAAAATGGAGATGATTTAGTAACTCAATATGATATGATTGAGCTAGAGCATTTGGGATTGTTGAAAATGGACTTCTTGAGGCTGAAGACATTGACTGATATTTATAAAGCAATTAAATACGTAAAAGAAGATCACGGTATAGATATAAACTTCCATACTATGGAATACAATGACCCAAAAGTATTTGAATTGATTGCTTCGGGAAATACTGAAGCAGTATTCCAATTAGAAAGTGGGGGTATGAAGAAGTTTATGAAGGACTTGGGGCAAACTTGTATGGATGAT
>CAMEYT010000038.1 GCA_945947685.1 uncultured Bacillota bacterium
CGATTGCAAAAGCTAGTCCAATTATTAATTGGGATGAGACAGCGATTACTAATACATTAACTATAGCTGATATATTCAAATGCTTTGAGTTGCCAAATGGATATGAGCAATATTTGCTAGTAGACATTAAGGCAGGTGAAAGATATTTATCTCTTACAAATTTTGAATGGGGAGAAAATAAGTTCTTTATAAGCGGGGATGAAACAAATGGAGAATATATTCTCTATGATACCGTTGACTGGATATCAGAAGATTCATATGTAAATACAGAATCATTTAAGCTAGTAAAGATTGTTGATGGAGTTGAAAGCTCTGAGAAGCTAACTTTAGAAGAAGGAGATTTGAACGTATTAAAGGATTCAAATTCTAACTTAATTGCGTATGTAGATAATGGATGCATATATACTGGCATTACAGAAATTGCAGGAATAGCACAAATAGATTATTCTACTCAACTTGAAGGGAAGAATACGCTTGCAGAGCAAGAGATTATAATTATTTGGAAGAAGTTATATAATGAAAGCGAAGGAACTCTTTTAAACGAAGAAGAGTCAAATATTATAGATTCTAAATTGAATGGAGAGATAGATGCACTTTTATCGAAAAATGAAAAATATACAGTGAATAGTTTTTATGTATCAGGTTTATCCGATCCTCTTACAATAGATGAATTTGTTGAACAAATGGGAGAATTTGTTTATACCCCTTCAAAATTTATTACATTATTGAAGCTTATGTATCCAAGCGCAACTGAGATAAATTATAGAGTTTACAGGGCGAATACAGAAAATGAAAGATACACGTTTGTATATAGTGTAGATGGAATAGATAAAGCTTGTATTCACTTCTGGGTTTCAGAGAATATAGAAACAGAAACTGAATTTATAAAATCTTATGAAATTGATGTTTATGTAGATGGCGAGGGAGAAACAAAATTGAGTTTCCTATATAACTGAGGTGTATGATGAGGATGAAAGCTAATAAAGACAAAAAAATTATCATACTAGAAGGACCAAGTGGAGTTGGCAAAGATACAATTATAAATCTTCTTTTGAAAAAATATCCCAAATACTTTTCACATGTGATTAGCACAACAACAAGACCTATGCGTACGAATGAATCTCAAGGAAATCCTTATTATTTTGTTGATGATGCTACTTTCGAAAAAATGTATAACGAAGGACAATTTTTCGAGAGAACTGAACGACATGGGACAAAGAGAGCGATGTCTAAAAAAGCTTTTGAAGAGGCTTTAGAAAAATCTATGTATCCGATAAAAGATTGTGATAAATTTGGACTTGCCGCTTTGAAAAATATCTACGGAGATAAAGTTATTGGCATTTTTCTCACCGCACCTAAGGCAGAAATTGAAAAAAGATTAAAAGATAGAGGAGAATCTCCAGAGAATATGAAAATTAGACTAGCGAATTATGATGAACATATGAAGCAAGCTAAGGAATATGATTATCAAGTTGAAAATTTGGATATTGAAAGGGCTCTTGAAGAAATTTTAAAAATAATTTTAAAATAAAAAAGTTGGACTTTAATAGTTCAATTTTTTTTATACAGAATAAAATGTTTATAAGAAAAATTAGTAAAAATGTAAATAAAAGGTAAAAATAAAGATTTTTATTACATTTTTACTATTGACATTACATATTAATGTTGATATAATCTTTTTCGTTTTTATTAAAAGGAGGTAAAAATGAGACAGTTAAATGAAAAAGATAAGGTTGAAATAGCAAACGAATATTATCGAAGAGTAAACAAGATTTCAAAGCTTAAGAAAAATATAAAAAGAATTTGTATAAAAAGCTTAGCTATTTTAATTCCTATTACAGCTATTAGTTGTATATTTGTTGGACCTTTGGGATTATTCTGTCTAGTTGGCTTCCTTTTTCCGATTATAAGTGTTGATTATTATTATAGACTTATAGATGATGAACTGAATATGTGCCTTAAAAATAATATTTCATTAAGACAAATTAAAAGGGCTATCAAGTCTGGAGAGATGAATAGATATATAACAAAGGCAATGGAAGAGGAAAAAAGCCAGCAGTTTATAGCAGAAATATATGATTTTGCACAGGAAGAAGAACAATATACATCGCCAATGATTACAAAATTTGAAGATAATAAGAAAAATAAATATCTATAATGCAATAGATAAAATCACAAGGAAAGAAAAATTCTTAAATTGTGATTTTTTTTAGTATAAAAACTATGTAATGTAAAATTTTGACAAGCTAAAATTTTGTTTGCATAGCGCAAATTTTGCTATAAATCATAATAACACAGATTGAATATCTATCAGTTGCTATCAATACATATCAGATTTCTGCCGATAACTTTGAATAATAAAAACTGTATCGTATTTTGCATAATAATATTATGTTTTGCGTTATATTAAGAAAATAAAAAGCGCATTGTATTTAATTATTTGACATTTAAAATTTTTGTATGTTATACTTGCATCGAAAAAAACTTTATTAAAAAGGAGGTCTTTATGCCAAGCGGTTCACATGGAGGAAGTCCAGGAAGCCATTTTGGAGGAGGAAGTAGTTTTGGTGGCGGCGGTTTCGGAGGAGGGACAGGTCGCGGGAATTCGAACAACAATAGACACGTTCGACCTATGATGTTTTTCTTTTTCGGAAGACATTATTATATCCCTGTAAGCCAGTCATCAAGAATAAAAGGACTTTTTACTTTCGCATTTGTTTTGCTCGTTTTTGTTTTACTCCTGATTACTCCAATTTCTATGGCAAATCAAACAATAAACAAAATTAAGATTGATCAAGCTTATTATATCGATATGATTGAGAATGCTGAACAAAATTCTGAATATAAAAAAGTTGGAGTAATTAAAGATAAATTCTATAATACGGATTGCGGTAAGTGGTATATTACTTATACATTTGAAACTGATGCGGGTGAAACTGTAGAAGGTTATACATTCTCAGTTTATAATAATTATGAGATTCGCGCTTTTGTAATTGGAGATTCAATAGATCTTGCTGTAAATTCTCGTATCGTAACTAATCAAACTGACTCCATAACTTTTGATTATAAAGATATTCCACTTGAAAACGATGGAGAATACCTGCTTGCAACTAAGCAACGTAGCTTATTTATTGTTCTTGAAGGAATTTTTAGCTGCGGTTTTGTGGTACTTGTAGTAATCGCAACGACTATGATTATAAAAAAAGCTCAACAAGTAAAAACTGATGATTCAACTGAAAATGCTTTATTAAACGAACAAAATACCGACAGCACCCCAAAGAAAAAATGTAAATATTGTGGAACAACTATAAATAATAATAGTGAGAGTAATTGTCCAAATTGTGGAGCAACTCTTGATTGAAAACGCTTGTTATGAGTTGTGTCTGCGAAGCAATTTCTGATATTAATTTTGTGAAATTTAATTACAAGAATTTTAACATCCTTATTAAAAATTAGGATGTTTTTATTTATTGTTAAAATTTTTAATATGATTTTTCTTTACTTTAAATTGGGAATATTGTTTTTCAAATAATATGCGTATTCTGCGATTTTATGTAAAAAATGTTAAAAATATATGATTGCTTGACATTTAAATTTATGATATGTTAAGATGGTATTGTAAAGGAAAAGAAAAAATGCTTATATTAGATGTCAATAAAATATCTAAAAACTTTGGATTCGGACAGCTTTTTGAAGATGTTTCTTTTTCATTGAATGAAGGTAGGATATTCTGAACAAAAGTCTCGGCAGATTTTAGCTGGATTTCAATTTTACAAAGAAGATGTTAATAAATGTGTTAAAAAACTATCGGGTGGAGAAAAAATTAGAGTTAAACTCGCCGAATTACTCCAAAAGAAGATTAATACACTCATATTTGATGAACCTACAAACCATATTGATATCCCAACAAAGGAAGTTTTAGAAGAGGCTATTTCGGATTTTAATGGAACACTAATTTTTGTTTCTCATGATAGATATTTTATTAATAAATTTGCTGATAAAACCATTGAGTTTAAGGACGGAAAAATACAAGTTTTTTATGGAAATTATGATTATTATAAGCAACAGAAATTAAAAAAATAAAATTGCTTAGAATGCTATATAGCTAAAAATGTAGATTGAGAGCAGTTTATGTCGTCTGATTTAAATTAGTTATGATTTTAATACTTTTATCATAGAAAAAGATTTTGATTTTTCATTTTTATCTGTTATACTATAGGTAGATTAAGATTATTTAACAATAAAATCCAATTTTTACGACTTTTTCAAGGAGGTCGGAGATGTCGTTTAGTGATTTCTGGACTAATAACAATAATCCTAGTTTGCCAAAAGAAGAGTATCTCTATGGGACTAGGCACATAGTTGTCTTATTGATAACGATGTTTTTATGTTGCTTATTTGGGTCAATTTTTGCTAAAAAATCTATTAAAGCAAAAAACATCTTAATGTATGTTTTAGCTAGTATTCTTCTCTTCTTTGAAATTATTTCGCGTATTGTTAATTTAATAATAGCTGAATCATACTCATTTAGCAGTGTAATGAAGATACTTCTTCCTATGCACATATGTTCAGTTATGGTCTGGATATTTATAATCGCTATCTTTACACAAAAAAGATTTTTGCTTACTTTCAGTTCAATCGGAGGAATAATGGCAACTCTTGTATTTTTGCTGTTTCCTGCTGTGGGATTGAATAGAACATATATGTCATTTACATGTATCTATAGCACTGTTTCACATATGATAGGGTTTGTTTGTGCGTATTTAATTATCGCATTTAGATATGCAAAATTTGAATTTAAAGATATTTGGAAGCCTTTTGTTTGCTTTGCTGTAATGTTCGCGTGGGGAGCCTTGTTGAACTTTGTGATTTTCCCTGGCTCAGATTATATGTATATGGTAAACAACCCAGTAGATTTCGATTTCTGGGGAATCCCTTATCAAGTTATTGCGGTAGCACTAATAGGAATTTATACAACAATCTTTTATCTGATTTCTTATATATGCAAGATTATAAAGAAAAAAAGGATAGCAGTTGCAAATGCTAGAATTAACGGAAAGAGTGTTAATGAAAATTCAACTCTGAAAAAATAGAAAAAATTTTGAAAAATCGCTTGAGTTTCTAGTTAACTATAATGATAAAGTGAAAATGAAGGAGGAAAAATGTATTGAATTGGAAAATTTAGTAAGATAACTGGCATATCAAACAAGGCGCTAATTTGGTATGATTCTGTTGGACTATTAAAACCTGCAAAAGGAAATCAACAAGTTGTTACACCTTACAATATTGAAAAATTAGTAAATTTATTAAAATAGAAAGGTTTTAAATATTTAAAATTTAAGGAAATACTTAATGCTTATGC
>CAMEYT010000039.1 GCA_945947685.1 uncultured Bacillota bacterium
TTTCAAATAAATCTGAACAAATAAATTCAACTTTTGCTTGATTTTTTTTCGCATTGTCTTTCGCAACATCCAACGCTTGTTTTGAAACATCAATAGCATAAACTTTTGCTTGTGAATTTTTTGCAATAGAAATAGCTATAGCTCCGCTTCCCGTTCCTATATCCAAAATTTCACATTTTTTAATATTATCTATCGCTTTAATAATCTCCTCTACAAGAATTTCAGTTTCCATTCTTGGTGCTAATACTTTACGGTTTATATTAAATCTCATTCCGTAAAATTCAACAAATCCAAAAATCGCAGAAAGAGGTTTCCTTGTGCACGCTGTTCTGTTGCTCTCATAATTTCGCGATAAGTTTTTTCATCGAAAGAGCGAACAAGTTTTGCCTCAGCGCGATTTTTACCTAGCACTGTAGCGATTATCCAATCAACGTCGCTTTTATCATATTTGCCTGCTTTAGTCAGCTTCATTTGCATTTCTGCAAGTAAAGTTGAAAGTGCTATTTTCCCGTTTTCCATTTTATCTCCATAGTAGTTATCTTTCATTGCTAATTGTGAATTAAGCATTTTTGCGATTTCCTCATGAGTTGTATTTGGATGCATAGACACCAAAAGAGAAGTTATTATACAGGTTTTTTCAACACGAGAATCGCGAGAAATTAGCCAAAGAAATTCATAGCTCAATGATACTAAAATCAGGAATATGCCAAGATTTATTATCCAATTAAGCCAAAAAGATATACCTACTCCAATTAATGTTATCACAAATGTGCTTAAAATAAAAACAAAAACAAAGAAATTCAAGAAATTAAGCGACTTATGTGCATATTTATCATTATTGTTGACTTGATTTATTGCTCCATTAAATTTATAAAGTTCTTGCATAGTTGGAATAAATCGAAGTATAAGCATTGTTATATAGATTATTCCAACCTTTGTCAATGCAATAACAAAATTTCTAAGAATAAAATTCTTACTTTGTCCTAATATCAAAAAGCTTAATTTTGAAGGAACATAACCCAACAAAAGAAGAGAAAAAATCAAAGCTATTAAAATTGAAAATGAATAGATAAGTGTTTTTTTCGTTTTTATGCTCATTCTTTTTATTTCTTTATCAATATTCTTAGTCCGAATTTCTAATGCTTCCTCACACGCCCCAAGTATTGCAAAAATTCCGAAAAAGAAATATATCAAACCTCTAATAAATGGAATATCTATACAAAATTTTTTCTTGAAAGTTTTTGTGTTTATTCTATTTTTTCCATTTTCATCAATAAAGATTGAGACATAGCGTTTTTTGCTATATCCGCGAATACCAATATTTGTAGGAAAGAATAAATACTTCATATCCTCATTATTGACAGAAAATATTTTCTCAAACAAAAAAGTGGATAACTTATCCACCTTTGTTCAGAAAATTCATTTTTTATAATGAACGTTCAGCTGCTTGCTTTTCTGCCCAAACTTTGTATTCTTTATCATACTTTGCTTGCTTTGCAAGTTCAGCATCATTGTATTCAGCACCAACTCTCTCAATCCATTCTTCAAGGCTTTCCTCTGTTTGAGCTTGAGCCTTAATTTCTTCCGCAGCTATTTTTGCATCTTGAAAAGCTTTATAATTTTTTCTGGCTCTCTTTCTCTTGCTGATATTGTATTTTTTTGTAATAGTTTCATCAGTCAATCTTGGAGATCTCTTTACTGGACGAATTTCTTCCTCGTTTGAGTAAGCTTCTTTTCTGTAATAGGCTCTGCTTGATACTGCTTCCATTGTTTCCATATTCTCCTCCTTGGTTAGTGATTTTAATTTAACATATTTTTATCCCTAAGTCAATACTTATTTCGAAATTAATTGTATTTTATCTGCTTTTTTATTTATTCCCAAAAGACTCTTTATGTGATTTGTTTCAATAAAATAGATTTGTAAATAAAAAAGCTATTGCAAGCTTTTACACTCCATCTAAATAGTATGCAGCAACATAATTATTAACTTAGTTTTTAAAGGTAAATGAATAAAAGCGGACAAGATTTTTTAATTAATAATCATTATTTTTATATTCTCTCAAACAAAGTATTATTTTAAAACAAAAAAACGAGAAGATCTCGTTTTTTTCAAAATTTAACCTAAATTTCTTTTTACAAACACTGAACAAGCATTTTAAACGCACGCCAGTTTATATATTATATTTTTTCTTGAATTTATCAACTGTTCCGCTTGTATCAACAACCTTTTTCTTCCCTGTGAAGAATGGGTGGCATTTGTTGCAAATATCTACACTAAGCGTATCTCCCTTAACTGTTGATTTTGTTTTAAATGTATTTCCACAAGCACATACAACTGTTACTTCATGATAATCTGGATGAATTTCTTGTTTCATATTTCCTCCTAGTCTGCACTATAAGGTAAAAGTGCTAAGTTACGTGCTCTCTTGATAGCTGTTGCTAACTGTCTTTGATGATAAGCACATACTCCTGTCTGTCTTCTTGGAAGAATTTTACCTTTTTCAGTGATATATTTTCTAATTTTTGCAACATCTTTATAGTCGATTTCCTTTTCACCAGCTACGCAGAAAGGACAAACTTTCTTTTTTGATGGCTTACGGAATTTTTTAACTGGTCTTTCTTCAGTTTTTACTTCGCTCATTTTTATTCTCCTTTTTTTAATTAAAATGGAAGGCTATCATCGTCAATAGGTTCAAGTTCTGCAACCTTCTTTGTTGCTGGCTTGTCTTCTACTGCACTTGAATCATTGTTGCCAGTTCTTGTTGATAAGAATTCTACTTCATCAGCTACTACTTCAGTTACATAACGTTTTTGTCCGTCTTGTCCTTCATATGATGATGTTTGTAATCTTCCAACGATACCACACTTTGATCCTTTCTTTAAAAACTTATGGCAATTTTCTGCTTGTGCTCTCCAAACTGTAACGTTTAAGAAATCTGCATCTCTTTCGCCTTCAGAGTTTTGAAATCTTCTTTGAACAGCAATAGTAAATCTACAAACTGATACTCCTCCGTTTGTCGTTGTTAGCTCTGGATCTTTACTTAAATTTCCAACTAAAATAACCTTATTCATATTAAAATCTCCTTTACCGTTTACGCGTTTTTCTTAACGAATAAATGTCTAACAATTCCTTCTGTAATTGTCATAAGTTTACTCATTGCATCAACTTCAGCCATTGGAAGGGACATATTCATGAGAACATAGAATCCTTCGTTTTTAAAATTGATTGGATAAGCAAGCTTCTTCATTCCAAGTTTATCGATCCCTTCAACAACTCCGCCTTTTGATTCGACGTAAGCCTTGAATCTAGCAATAAGTTCTTCACGTTTGTCTTCAGCTGTATCGCTTGAAATGATATACATAACTTCATACTTATTCATACTTTACCTCCTTTTGGACTTTTGGCTCTTTATTCAAGAGCAAGGGGTAGCTTTTTCTCTGCTACTGATGAGATTATATCATAAATATATTATTATTGCAAGTCTTTTTCAGAATAAAAAAGAAAAAAAAGAGATAGCAGCAGCTCACTGTTTATCTCTGAAAGGAGTTTAATTCCCATAAACAACTTTTAAGGAAAGGCAACAAAACGAACTTTAGGAACTCTTTTACGACTTTTTTTCTAAAACATATCGACAACATTTACTATAAGAAATTTAGCGTGAGCATTTTAATTTTTCATTCTAATATTTACTCATTTATTCTTTGATTCTTTCTGCATTTCGCTTGTTTTTATCTTTTGTATACCAAGAAAGACCGCTTGCCATTATTTCAACTTCTGAACTTTTTTCTTGCATCTCTTCTAATCTTTTTTGAATCACTTCATAGTTCTCTTCATTTGAATTTATCAATTTAATGAAATACTTATATAAGAAATCACAATTTCTATTTATGAAAAAATCTGGAAGCGTCTTAACTTGTTTAACTTCCCTGTCGATAGAATAAACTGCATAGTCCATGTAATCATTGTTGTAATAATACGCAAACTCTTCAGGAATTTCAATCATTGGATAATTAGTCCTTTTCATTTTTCTAACTAATTCCTTCGCATCTTTTACTGAATACATCCCATCTTTATTTTCTGTAACATTCTCCCATAACTCATTGGAAATTTGATTTATAATCTCATTTTTCATATTTACCTCTTTTTGCTCACATATTATGACACAAAAGCATATTATTTGTCAAGATATAATTTTTTCTTTTATTTAAAATACATTTTTATCAAAAAGTGTGCATATTGTGGTTTTTGAATTTTTTTAAATAAAAAAAAGACGATATCTCTATCGTCAATTTTTATTCTTTTGCTCCACAACATTGTTTATATTTCTTGCCCGATCCACATGGACAAGGGTCATTTCTTCCGATTTCTTTTTCAGTATTTACAACTGTTTTTTGAACCTCAATTTTTTCTTTTTTTGGAGGATCGAAAAGGTCAGTTCTTCTGTTCGTTGGAGTAAAAGTTGGACGTTGAATTGGTTCTTCTCTCTTAACTTCAAAATTAATATTGAGCAGAATCATACAAGTCATTTCTCTTATTTTTCTAATCATTTCATCAAACATTGCATAACCGTCTTTCTTATATGCAATTACTGGGTCTTCATTTCCGAATCCACGAGAGAAAATTTCATTCTTTAGAATTTGCATATCGTCAATATGATTTGTCCAATGGGAGTCAACGACTCTGAGCATTACAACTCTTTCAATTTTTTCAAAATCAACTTCCAAATTTTTAGCTTCAGCCATTTTCTCTGCATAGCGTTTATCCACAAGTTTGAGAATTTTTTCTTCAACATCGTGCACATCACAGCCTTCAACAAAATCTTCTGTAATTGTATTAGATTCTTTAGGAAGAAGTCCTTTCTCAAGTGCTGAGTTTAATGGTGCTAAATCCCATTCATAATATGGCTTATCATCCGATATATGCTCCTCTACAATTCTCGCAACAACATCAGGGAACATATTCATAATCTGGTCATGAACTGGAAGTCCATCCAATACCTTATTTCTTTCTTCATAGATAACTGTTCTCTGTGTATTCATTACGTCGTCGAAACGCAAAACGGTCTTTCTGATTGAGAAATTCTGGATCTCTATTCTTTTTTGAGCTCCTGTAATCTGTTTAGAAAGAATTTTTAATTGAATTGGGGTTGTATCGTCCAATTTAAACATTATTGCTATTCTCTTAAGTCTATCCCCTCCGAATCTACGAAGTAAATCATCTTCAAGAGATAGGAAGAACACGCTTGATCCTGGGTCTCCTTGACGCCCTGCACGCCCTCTCAACTGATTGTCGATACGTCTCGATTCGTGTCTCTCTGTTCCGATTATATGAAGCCCTCCCAGTTTCTT